>CAYJWQ010000061.1:0-9986 GCA_964373895.1 uncultured Nitrospirota bacterium | reverse complement strand
TTGCGCGGCGTGATATCTGACACCGCGATCAGCAATCGGCCCAGGGCGTCTTCGGTATGGGCATAATCGACAATCACACAAAAATCCTGTCCTTCATTAATTTTTTCAAATCGCCCGGGAACCCCCGTCATGGAGGCGATTCCTGCCGCGATCACCTCTTTTGGGAGGTCCAGGGCCACCCCTACCGCAGTCGCCGCCATGATGTTATAGACATTATGCTTTCCTAACAGAGGGGAGGCGAGGCTGATTTCTCCCAACGGGGTCGCAAGCCTCATTCGGATTCCGCGCAAATCGGAAGCAATCTCTCTCGGATAACATTCACCCGTTTCTTCAAACCCAAATCCAATGCCCCGTATATTTTTTTTGATCAGCCTCCCCCACGGATCATCCATATTCACCACTGTCCAACCTGCGGCGGCGTCCACCTGATCAAACAGTTTTCGTTTTGCGGCGAAATAGGCCTCCATGCTCCCGTGATAATCGAGATGGTCCTGGGTTAAATTGGTAAAAACGGCAACCTGAAAACGGCAGCCGGACACCCGATCTTGATCGAGGGCATGTGATGAAACCTCCATGACGGCATGCGTGGCCCCGGCGGTTTTCATCTTTGAAAAGAGATGGTGCAACTCTATCGCCCCGGGCGTGGTATGGGTCGCCTCGATGCGATTGCCTCCGAAATCGTATCCGACCGTTCCGATCAGCCCCCCCTTGATGCCCGCCGCATGGAGAATGGATCGGATCAGGTAGGTGGTGGTCGTCTTGCCGTTGGTCCCCGTTACCCCAATCAGACAAAGGGCCTCTGCCGGATTTCCATAAAAGTACGAAGCGAGATGGGATGCCGCCTTGCGCGCGTCTATTACCGAAATGCCCGTTATCGGATGTTCCCCTTGCAAAACAACATCAACGAGAGGACCTTCCATCATCACGGCCGTCGCGCCCCGATCGATCGCCTCTGCAATAAATTGACGACCATCCTGCTTTGAGCCAGGGAGGGCAACGAAAAGATCTCCCGGCTGCACCTTCCGAGAATCCGAAACAATCTCCCGAATCATTAAGTCGGTCTCTCCAATTACTTCAGCCACCGGGAAAAGCCTGATCCATTCATAAAGTTTCACCCAAATTCCTCAAAAAACCTTGGCCTCCATCTGCAGATGATCTGTGGGGCCATTAGCGTTATCAAGATCAGCGGGAACCTTCTTCATGTAATAGAGTATCTCGCTTGCAATCGTCGAGAAGACCGGCGCGGCGACGTCCCCCCCCCACCCTTCTCCTTCAGGCTCATCCACCATCACTAAAATGGTGACCACAGGATCATCTGCGGGGGCAAACCCGACAAACGAACTGATAACATCTGTCCGGGAGTAGTGGCCTGTCTTTGGGTCTATTTTCTGGGCCGTTCCGGTCTTTCCTGCAACAGGGAATCCTGGAACGGCCGCGCGCCCCCCCGTCCCCGATTGCGTGACAACCTCTTTAAGAATACCCACCATTTCCTTAGCCGTCGCTTCAGAGATCACGCGACGACGGACCTGTTTGGCTGTTTCCTTTTCATTTTGGCCCGTATCTCCCGTATTCCCCTCCTTGACCAGACGAACCAGATGGGGAACCACCAACCATCCCCCATTTGCCACGGCTGATGTGGCGGTCGCCATTTGCAAAGGGGTTACGCCAATTTCCTGCCCCATCGCGATAGAGGCCACAGACCGTTTTGACCATGGCTTGCCCCCTCGAACCAACCCACGGGCCTCCCCAAACAGATCCACTCCCAGCGGCTCCCCAAAACCAAACGCACGAATATACGATTTGAACCTCTCCGGTCCCAAACGCGCCGCCACCTTCGCCATTCCAATGTTGCTCGACCGGGCGATCACCTGGCGAAACGGGACGACACCGACCGGAATATGGTCGTGAAGCACCGTCCCAGTCACCTCATAGCGCCCTTGTTCGCAATCAATCATCTCGTCAGGATGCACAATCTTCTCTTCTAAAGCGGCAGAGGCCGTTACGATTTTAAACATGGAACCCGGCTCATAGGCGTCGGTAATCGCGCGGTTTCTCCACTCCGAGGGGGTGTGGGTTCCCACCGTATTTGGATTGAACAGTGGACGGGTCGCCATCGCAAAAATCTCCCCGTTCCAGGGATCCATCACGATCACCGTTCCCCCTTTTGCGCGCGTTGACGCAACAGCGCGATCGAGCGCGCGTTCCGATATATACTGAATCACCTCATCCACCGTCAGATAGAGGTCCCTGCCGCGCGCAGGCGCGATATAGTTAAACCCCTTTGGAAAAACCGCGTTCCCATGGGCATCTCTCTGCACCACCCACCATCCTGTCTCTCCACGAAGCAGGGCATCATACTTGAGCTCAACACCTTCCAGACCCCTGTTATCCAGTCCCGCAAATCCCAAGGCATGGCCGAACAAGGCGCGTTTCGGATAAAAACGTTTGCTCTCCATGACAAAACCTACCCCTTCAATTTTCTTCTCCTTAATGGTCTCCGCCCTCTTCGGATCCATTTTTCGATCCAGCCAGACAAAATGCCGCCCTCGATCCAGCTTCCGCGTCAGAGATACTCTGTCGGCTTTTATAATCGGGGCAAGCGACTTGGACGCGAGGAAAGGATTCCGAATGGAGGTGGGGGTGGCATAGGCCGACGGGACATCCACATTGACAGCAAAAATCCTTCCGTTCCGATCATAGATGGCGCCCCGTTCCGGCTCAAGCGGGAGACGCCTTTCATGTTCCCCTTGCGCCCGCTTCAACCACTCGGAGCCTTGAAATCCCTGAATCACAACGAGACGAATCGCAACGACAGAGAATGCGGTTACAAAGAGGGATAGAACCAAAATAAAGCGTTTCATAAGAGGAAATGCCGTATTTGTCATCATGAGAACGCCCTCTATGTTTATTCCGCTTGCGTCTCCGTAAAACTCCCCTCCGGTTCAACAAGATAGACTCTCTGCTGCGGCAGAGCCGGAATCATTTGCAATTGTTCGGTGGCAATCTTATCGATGCGCTCCATCGCGTTAAGGCTTTCCGCTTCCACTAAAAGCTCTTTATGCAGATGCATCAGCGCTGCCTTCTCCTTGTTTAACCCTTCAATTTCATAACCGACGCGGATCATCTCATGCCTCTGCCTGACCGAGAAAAAGACAATGAACAAAATCGCGCCCACCAAACAGAGAGAAACCCACAAGGAGACTTTCCTTTCCGAGCCGTATCCTACGATCTTCATGCGATTCTCTCCAACACCCTCATTTTCGCGCTTCTCGCCCGCGGGTTCTCTAAAACCGCCTCCTCTTTTGCGACGACCACTTTTTTGAAGAGCGGGGCGAATCGGCCCTGTCCTGCGTGCGGATCTTCCGACAGGAGCGCCCACTTTTTAAATGTTTGCTTCACACAACGATCCTCCACCGAATGGAAGGAAATGACGGCAAGCCGTCCCCCTACCGCCAGGAGAGAAATGGCGGCGGCGAGACCTGCCTCAATCTGTTCCATTTCCTGATTGACCGCCATTCTTAGGGCCTGAAACGTCCGGGTGGCAGGATGGATCGATCCATATCGGCCCTTCAGCGGGACGGCCCTCCATATAATCTGTTCTAATTCATCTGTCCGTGTAATGGCGCCCTTTTCATCCCGGTAACGGATAATCGCAGATGCAATCTTCCTTGCCCAGCGATCTTCACCATACACTTCAATGAGATTGATGAGCTCATCGCAGGAGTGGCCGTTGATCCAATCGGTAGCGGTTTCTTCCTGCTGCCGGTCCATCCGCATATCAAGTGGCCCGCTCTTCTGGAAAGAAAAACCGCGTTCAGGATGGTCAAGATGATAGGAGGAGACGCCGAGGTCAAAGAGAATCCCATCCACCTGACTAATATTGAGTTCCTCTGCTATCTCTGGCAATTCACTGAAAGCGGCCTTTCGCAGCGTCAACCTGCTGGAATAGGCATTCAAACGTTGCCTCGCCAAGCAAAGCGCCTCTTCATCCCGATCAATCCCGATGACCCTTCCGTGGGGAGAGGTCGCATTTAAGATCGCCTCTGTATGTCCGCCCAACCCGACCGTGCAATCAAGATAGGTCTTACTGTCAAAAAAACGGCAGCCCAGCGCACCCAAAACCTCGTCCACCAATACCGGCTGGTGGCTGAATTCCCTTTCATCCATCTTTCTGGACAATTCCCGCTCCACGACAATTTTATCCCAAACAGGAAAATCATATAAACATGGAAATCCAAGAGACATCGTCTGCATCGCTACATCCCCAAGGTTGCTAAAATCGTTTCCATATCTTGTATATTCTGGGATAAGGCCGCCTCCCGTTCTTGCCATGTTTCTGGCTTCCAAATCTCAAACTTATTGTCCAGCCCCAACAAAGTTGCGTTATCGTCCAACTCGGCATATTTCCGAAGGTTCGGCGGTATTAAAATCCTCCCCTGTTTATCCAAAATGCACTCTGTCGCATTTTTATACAACATGCGCAATGTATCAATAGCATTTCTATCCTTCTTAAGATTCTTCGCTTTCTCTCGAAATACATCAAATTCAAACTTAGAAAATGCCGATAGGCAAGGACCCGAAGTTAAAGTAATAACAATCGTAGGGCTCGGCTGGCTATTAAAATACTCCCTGAACTTAACCGGAATACTTAACCGCCCTTTTGAATCAATCGTATGCTGAAACTCACCCAACAACATCTTTTTTATTAAACCCCATTAACCCACTTCATCCTACTTTTCCCCACAACGATGCCAATTATAACGAATGTTTGGGCTTTGTCAAGAATAAAATAGCTTTTTAAAAAATATTTTCAAAAGGGTTTAGTGCCAAATTTCCCTAAATTTAACCATACATAGGTCGTTAGACCCCTCACAACCAACGCCATAAACCGTCTTTCAACTCCCAAGACAAGGCACAGTCAAAGATTCTTGACAGAACAGGCGCCCATTTGATAACTTGTTGAAACATCAATCAGATTTACAGACTTAAAAATCCCTAAGAAAAAAATGGGAACGATAGCGTTTATATGCAGGTAAAGATTAACGGAAAATTAGAAGAGGTAGAAGAAACGACGCTCCGGGGTCTTCTGAAGGCAAGGAATATTGAGCCGCAGATGGTCACGGTCGAAGTCAACTCCAAGATGTTGGACCGCGCCAGTCTGGATAAAACCCTTCTCCATGAAGGCGATGAGATTGAATTCCTCTACTTCATGGGAGGAGGAGGGGGAGGCGCATCCTGCGCCTATCTTTAAAGGAAGCCAATTGAAATTGTCTCAAAATATTACTGAATTCATTGGAAAAACCCCTTTGGTCCGGTTGAAACGGTTTTCCGACCCGGAGGGGGGCCAGCTTTTTGCGAAGGTAGAGTTTTTTAATCCGGGCGGCAGCATCAAGGATCGAATCTGTCTTAGCATGATTAATGCCGCCGAGGCGGCGGGAAAAATAAAACCGGGCGCAACGCTGGTGGAACCGACCAGTGGAAACACGGGAATCGGCCTTGCGTTGGTGGCCGCCGTTCGTGGATACAAATTAATTCTTGTCATGCCCGAATCAATGAGCATGGAACGGGCCAGCCTTCTCTCGTCGTATGGGGCGCAGTTGGTCTTAACCCCGGCATGGGAAGGAATGCGCGGCTCCATTAAAGAGGCCCAAAACATCATTGAGCAGCATCCGGACTACTTTATGCCAGACCAGTTTTCCAATCCAGCCAACCCGGAAATCCATAGAAAAACCACCGGCCCCGAAATCCTGGCGGCATTGGATGACAAGGTTGATGCCTTTGTGGCCGCCGTCGGAACGGGTGGAACCATTACCGGCGTGGGGGAAGTTCTCAAAGGGAAAAACCCAAATACCCTGATCGTCGCGGTGGAGCCTTCGGCCTCCCCGGTTTTATCGGGGGGAGAGGCAGGGCCCCATAAAATTCAGGGGATCGGCGCCGGCTTTGTCCCGAAGATTCTCAACAGAGGAATCATTGATCGCGTGATCACCGTCACCGACGACGACGCCTACAAGACGGCAAAGCTCCTGGCCCGTCAAGAGGGACTCCTGGTCGGCATCTCATCGGGCGCCAATGTCCTGGCGGCGCAACAGATCGCAAAGGAATTAGGGAAAGATAAAACAGTCGTCACCATCCTTCCCGACACAGGGGAAAGATATATCAGCATCGAAAAATATTTTAACATTTGAACATGACCTTCACAGAAGAACAACTCGTTCGGTACAGTCGGCATATCATCCTCCCTGAAGTCGGCGGGAAGGGGCAAAAGAAGATTCTTCATGCCAAGGTTCTGATCGTTGGAGCTGGCGGGCTGGGATCGCCCGTTGCCCTCTATCTTGCCGCGGCGGGAATCGGAACCATCGGCATTGTGGACGCGGATACGGTGGATATCTCCAATCTGCATCGCCAGATTATCCACCATTCACCGGATATCGGACGTCCCAAGGTACTCTCCGCTCAAGAAAAGATAGGGCTGCTGAATCCCGATGTCCGTGTGATCCCCTATCCAGAGCACCTGAACGCGGACAATGCGATTGGGATATTCAACCCATTTGATGTTGTGGTTGATGGAACCGACAACTTTCCCGCAAAATTCCTCATTAATGACGCCGCCTTTTTTTCAGGAAAACCACTGGTCCATGGCGGTATCTTCCGATTTGAAGGACAACTCTTTACGATCCTCCCCCATGTCAGCGCATGCTATCGCTGTATCTTTCCGGAACCTCCCCCGCCGGGGCTTATTCCCACCTGTCAGGAGGCCGGTGTGCTCGGAGGACTCGCCGGAATGATTGGAACCCTCCAAGGGACAGAGGCATTGAAATTGATTCTGGGAATTGGACAACCGCTTACCAACCGGATTTTAAGATACGATTCTCTGACCACCCAGTTTCGGGAGATTACTATACGACCTAATCCCAACTGTCCGCTCTGTGGCACCCATCCGACGATCAAAACAATCGAGATACAGGGAGAAGTCGTATGTACAACTTCCCCCACTGCCAAAAATCAATCCCATGAATAAGATCAAAGGGCTTAAGTGTAAAGAATGTGGCAAGACATACCCGTCCGTGGCGCTTCATGTCTGTGAATTCTGTTTTGGTCCCCTGGAAGTTTCCTACGATTACGATTACATTAAGGAGAGAATATCCATAAAAGGAATATGCGCCGGCCCCAAGAGTCTATGGCGCTATCAAGATCTTCTCCCGATCGAGGGAGAGCCGACCGTGGGTCTTCATGCCGGCTTCACACCGATGATTCACGCCAAAAACCTGGGGGCGGCACTGGGGCTTTCGCGTCTTTATCTTAAGAATGACACGGTAAATTGCCCAACGCTCTCGTTTAAGGATCGCGTCGTCGCGGTTGCCCTCACGCGGGCAAAAGAGCTTGGGTTTGACACGGTGGCCTGCGCCTCCACCGGAAACCTTGCCAACTCGGTATCCGCCCATGCCGCGGAAGCAAGGCTTCGCTGCTTTGTCTTTATACCGCATGATCTGGAATCGGGCAAGGTTTTGGGAAATTTGATTTATAACCCGAATGTCATCGCCGTTGAAGGGAATTACGATGACGTCAACCGCTTATGCAGCGAGATCGCCGGTGAATATCCATGGGCGTTCGTCAATATCAATATCCGCCCCTACTATTCTGAAGGCTCCAAGACTCTCGCCTATGAAACCGTGGAGCAACTTGGATGGACAGCCCCCGACCATGCGGTCGTTCCCATTGCCTCTGGATCTCTTTTGACAAAAATCGCAAAGGGGCTAAAAGAATTTGAGCACTTTGGGTTCATCCCCGCCGCGACGACACAGATTCATGGCGCCCAGGCAGAAGGCTGCGCGCCAGTTGCCAGCGCGTTTCTAGAGAAGCGGGACTTCATTCGGCCGGTCAAACCGAAGACCATTGCGAAATCTCTCGCCATCGGAAACCCCGCAGATGGGTTCTACGCCCTCAAAGCCGTTCAAGAAAGCGGCGGAGTAATCGAGCAGGCCACCGATGATGAGATTATCGAGGGGATGCTCCTGCTGGCCCGTACCGAGGGAATTTTCGCGGAAACGGCCGGAGGAGTCACAGTCGCCGTTTTAAAGAAACTGGCAAAACAGGGCACGTTTCAGCGGGACGACCTCGTCGTTTCGTACATTACCGGCAACGGGCTTAAAACCCAGGAAGCGGTCGCCGCCCATGTGGGCGCCCCTTGGCACATTCAACCGAGCCTGGCCAGCTTTCAGCAGGCCCTCGTAAAGGCAAAAATTGCAGGAGTGGAAAAATGATCAAGGTCCGCATTCCAACCCCCTTAAGGAAACTGACGGGCGGACAGGGAGAGGTCCGCACACAAGGAGAGGACCTCTTCTCCCTCATTGACAGCCTGGATAAAACCTATCCGGGACTGAAAGAGCGTCTCTGCGATGAGCAAGGGGAACTCCGACGATTCATTAATATTTATGTTAACGAAGAAGATATTCGGTTTCAGCAAGGGATGAAAACGTCGCTTAAAACGGGGGACGAAGTTTCGATTGTGCCCGCCATTGCGGGTGGAGAACCATGGAGGAGTCTTTGGCCAGTCTAAAAATTCACATCACCTTTCCAGAGGGAAAAATTAAAGAGCCGATCATTTATCAGATTGGGCGCGACTACAAGGTTGTCACAAATATTCGCAAGGCAGACGTCACCGAAAAGACGGGCTGGGTCGATCTGGAATTAACCGGCGAGTCCGCGGAAATTGAACGCACCATTACCGGGTTGAAAGAGAAAGGGGTGAAGGTCGATCCCATTGAGAAGAACGTGATTGAATAGATATCCTTGCAAGGTCAATACGCAACGCCCTGCATATAGCGAACGGAAGTGGGGGATGGGGGGGGGTGGAGGGGGGCGACGTGAGTCCCTAAAATGAGCCCCTAAAAAATATGTCTTTTACAGAAGAGCAACTTCAACGATACAGCCGACAGATTCTCCTGCCAGGGGTTGGTGGAGTCGGCCAGAGGAAAATTGCGGCCGCCAGGATATTTCTGGTAGGGGCCGGGGGCCTCGGTTCCCCTGCGGCCCTTTATCTTGCCGCGTCCGGCGTCGGCACCTTGGGAATTATCGATAACGACAGGGTCGATCTCTCCAACCTGCAACGTCAGATATTACATACCACACAAACGATCCATCATCCGAAAGTAGACTCCGCCCTTGGGACATTGGCCAAGATGAATCCTGATGTGAAAATCATCACCCACTTTGGAAAACTTTCATCGGGGAATATCATTGACCTGATAAAAGAGTACGATCTTATTCTTGACGGCTCTGACAATTTCCCCACCCGTTTTCTGGTGAACGACGCCGCTTTCTTTCTTAAGAAAACCGTCATCTCGGGAAGCATCTTTCGATTCGAAGGACAGCTTACCACCCTTAAATCGTATGGCCCGGATCCGAAACCCTGCTATCGATGCCTCTATCCAGAACCTCCACCGGCAGGGATGGTTCCAAGCTGTCAAGAGGCCGGCATCCTCGGCATCCTCGCAGGAACCATCGGCGTCCTGCAAGCGGTGGAAGCCCTAAAAGAGATATTAGGCATCGGGACCTCGCTCGCAGGAAGGCTCCTTATCTATGACGCCCTCGACATGAAATTCCACAATGTGAGGATTCCGAAAGACCCAAACTGCCCCCTTTGCGGAGAAAACCCAAAAATCACGCAGTTGCGTGACAACGACATCTCTTGTGCCTTGCCCTCTCAATAAAACCCCCCGTTTCAACGTCCGGCAGATGGCTAAACAGGGCAGATAGACTCTTGAGGGCACCTCTAAAAACCTCTGGTCTGTCATTCCCGCAGAAGCGGGAATCCAGTGTTTTCAATAAGCTCTGGTTCCCCGCCTTCGCGGGGATGACGTTCTTAAAGGCACCCTTGAAAGAATCTCCCAGCATACAGAGAAGTTTCAATCCGACATGAAATGGAATCTCTTTAGGAGCCGCGCCAAAATAACTTGTACAAAAGTGAGGTGGCTAAGCCGCCAGTC
>CAYJWQ010000060.1:2877-10834 GCA_964373895.1 uncultured Nitrospirota bacterium | reverse complement strand
GGAATATCGCACGAAGAGGTCATTACAACCCACGGCATTGCCTCACGTCAAGTAGCTTTTTGAATCTGCTTGCGAAGAGCGTTAGCAATGGTAAGAGCCACTTCAATGCGCTTGACTTGGGTCCAATAAATGGGATTCAATTAAAAACAGCAAAGAAACCTTAAACGTCATGGGAGTCACTTCATGCCAGATGGAATAAGCGATCCATCTTCCGATCTCTTGAAGCAACCCTTGGTCGGAATTATTATGGGATCGAAGTCCGACTGGGAGACCTTGTCCCATTCTGCCGCCACGCTTGAACAGCTTGGCATTCCATTCGAGGTTCGGGTGGTTTCAGCCCATCGCACACCCGATCTTTTGTTTGCCTATGCCGACAAGGCGGCCTCGCGGGGCTTGGAGGTGATTATCGCCGGTGCTGGCGGCGCGGCGCACCTTCCCGGGATGACTGCGGCGAAAACAGCCCTCCCGGTGCTGGGTGTTCCGGTGGAGTCGAAGATGCTCAAGGGACTCGACTCGCTTCTGTCGATTGTCCAGATGCCGGCCGGTATTCCGGTTGGAACGATGGCAATCGGCAAAGCAGGTGCCATCAATGCCGCGCTTCTTTCTGCCGCGATCCTTTCTGGAAAATACCCTGCCATCGGTGAGGCCCTTCGCCGCTACCGGGAAGAGCAGACCCAGGAGGTGCAGGATCATCCGGATCCACGGGAGGCGTGATGCTCCTTGGGATTTTAGGAGGCGGCCAGTTAGGCAGAATGCTGGCGTTGTCGGCCCACGCGCTTGGGATTCGTTGCCGTATTTTGGATCCAGACCCAGACGCCTGCGCCGGACAGATCACCGATCAGATCGTCGGGGCTTATAACGACCCGGACGCGCTTGCCCGTTTTGTCGATCGATTGGATCTTGCCACTTATGAGTTTGAGCATCTTCCCCTTCAGACGCTTCGTCTTATCTCCAAACAGACGGCGCTTTACCCTTCTCTAAATGCGATTGAGATTGTTCAAGACCGACTAACGCAAAAAAAGTTTCTCCAGAGCCTCGGTATACCAACCACGCAATTTTACGAGGTCAACAGCCGTCTTGATTTGGAATCGGCAGTCGCAGAAACAGGGGTTCCCGCCGTATTGAAAACACGCTATTTCGGGTATGATGGCAAGGGCCAATATAGTGTGCGTAAAACAGAAGAGATCGATCAGGCATGGAGTCGCCTTGGGGAACGGCCGCTGGTGTTGGAGGCGTGGGTTCCGTTTCAGCGGGAGCTTTCCCTCATCGCTGTGGCGGATAAAGAGGGCCACGTGGCTTTCTACCCCCTGATTGAAAATCATCATCAGGATCATATCTTACAATGGTCGATTGCCCCCGCCCCAGATTGTACCGATCAACAACAGGCGGAGGCAGAGGCGGTCGCGATTAAAATTGTTCACGCGCTCCGCTATGTTGGCGTTTTAACAGTTGAATTCTTCGAGTATGAAGGCCAATTGATTACAAACGAGTTGGCACCACGAGTACATAATTCAGGACATTGGACAATCGAGGGGGCAAAAACCAGTCAGTTTGAGAATCATTTGCGGGCCATTTTCGGCCTGCCTATTGGATCAACCTCGGCGAGTGGTGCGACCACCGCGGGTGGATGCTCTGCGATGTTTAACTTGATTGGTAGTTTGGATCAGGTCGAAGCGTGGCGAGCCGTTCCTTCCGCGCATCTGCATCTGTACGGGAAGGAGGCGCGACCCGGCCGCAAGTTGGGGCATGTCACGGTCTGTGCGGATGACCAGAATGCTGTTCGTGAGAAATTGAAACCGCTGAATCACCTCCCAAGTCTAAGCCGATTTATATAACCCAAGAAGTTGACAGCACGTCTTATATTATGTATTATAAATGTGTCACTTATAGACACTTATAAAAGGTGCACTCTATGAACACAGTTCGGTTTAATATCACCCTTCCAGTGGAGCTCTCCAAGCAATTAGAGCGACTGGCGGGACCGCGGAAAAAGAGTCGTTTCATCACAGAGACTTTAAAAGAGCGCGTTGAAAAAGTAGAGCGTGAAGCACTCCAAGCCGCCTTGGAAGAAGGGTATCAAGCAGGACGAGAAGAGGGGATTTCCATTGCCAAAGAATTTGAATCGTCCGATCTTGCAGGGTGGGATGACTATTAAGCGGGGTGAAGTTTATCTGGCAAACCTCAACCCTGTTGTCGGAAGTGAGATTGCAAAGACCCGCCCCGTCATCGTTGTTTCCAACAATCAAAATAACGAATTTTCAGGAACCGTCACAATCCTGCCCGTAACATCAAAGAAAACCGAAAAGGTTTATCCTTTTGAAATCTTCTTACCTAAGGGAACAGGCAATCTTCCAAAGGACTCAAAGGGAAAGGCCGACCAAATCCGAACCCTCGACAAAAGTCGCCTCGTTTCCCTTCTGGGAAAGCTCGAAAACAGAGAAATCACCTCGATTGAGAAGGCAATCAGAGTCCATCTGGCAATGCGGTAACCCGCATGGGCATGGGGAAAAATCTCTAGCGCTTTGAAGGTTTCTCAATCTTGATTTTAAACGCTTTGATCTTCTTTTTTAAGGTGTTGCGATGCGCCCGATTCCCGGAGATCACCACCGCACGGACATCCGCTCAAGGGGTGCGGGAGACACGCAGACGGAGCAGTGACTGGAGTCAGGTTCGGCCTGAATGGGGGCTATCGGGAAACGCCAGCTTTATCATTGGGAGTCGCGAGTTAACCCGTGGGATTGATCTTGAGGGGCGGGCATTTCTCCATTCATATCATTATCAGGAAGATCCGACGGGGCGATTTCTGGAGATCATCATGACCGCGCCCCAAGTGGTTGCCCAGTGGATCAACATGGAGCACTATTTTTCGACGGTGGATAATAATGTCTACGGCAGCGGCAGCAAGATTTATCATAATGTTGTAGGACGATTTGGAATTATGTCTGGGGCGCAAAGCGATCTTCGCATCGGGCTGGCCCAGCAAACCGTTATGGATGGGGATAAGCCTTATCATGCGCCGATGCGACTGCTGACACTGATTGAGGCGCCTCGTACACAAATCAGCTCGATCATTGAGCGCCATCGGGTTCTACAGCATCTTTACGACAACGAATGGGTGCATCTTACGGCGCTTGACCCAGCGGATAAAACCTTTTATCGTTATGTTCCAAAGGGACGATGGGTTAAAATTGATTTACAATAAGGAGTCGGGATTATGGTTAGCCTCACGCTTCATCCCATGAAGGAGATTCGGATTATCATTCCGGGCGAACAGTTAAAATTTGTGACCGATTTATTGGACGCGGTTCACGCGACCGGCTACACGGTTATCCACAACATTTCGGGAAAGGGACACCACGGCCCTCATACAGCGCATCCGATGTTCAATGAGATGGACAGTCTGGTGATGCTGATGAGCGTTATTTTGGAAGAAAATCTTTCGCCGATACTGGCCGGGTTGACCCCGCTCTTTGAGCGATTCGCCGGGGTCATTTTTGTCTCCGACGTTGCAGTCAGCCGCCGCGAGTATTTTTCTTCCCCGTAATGGTGATTGTCTCGACGGGATTACAAGTGACTATTGTACGGCCCTTGGAAAATTACAGGATGGCCAGGCCAACAAGGCGCTGGAGGCGACTGCATAAAGATAGGGTATTTTAGGCAACGTCGTTTCGCGGTGCCCAGCTTGAGGCGATAGGAGGTGGGAGAACGTATGTATAAGGTTACGCGAGAGATACAGTTTTGTTATGGGCATCGGCTGCTTAACTACAGCGGAAAGTGCCGCCATCTGCATGGCCACAACGGAAGGGTTGAGATTGAGTTGTTTTCTGAAAAGCTCAATGAATTGGGAATGGTGCGTGACTTTGATGAGATTAAAAACATTGTTCAGGTCTGGATTGATGAGCGGCTGGATCATAAGATGATCCTCTGCAAGCGGGATCCCCTTATTCCGATGCTTGATCAGCTTAAAGAGGTCTATTATCTCATCGATGAAAACCCCACGGCCGAGGCGATCGCAAAGCTCATCTACGATTACACCGCCTCCCAGCGTCTCCCGATTGTTGAAGTGCGTCTTTGGGAGACGCCGAAGTCCTATGCCAGCTATTCCGCAGAAAAAGACGGGTGATGGGCGTCTTCTAACAGGCTGTTGAAAAAGTCCATCTGCTTCGTTCTCGGTTTCTCGGAGATCCTCACGTACCTTCTTAAGTACGCTGCGGTCTCCTCGTCTCCTGCGGCCTCGCATCCGGAACTTTTTGAACAGCCTGCCTATGAAATGGGTTTTTCAAAATCCTCCCAGGGCGGGGCGGCCCTTTTTCAGCGGCCTTTTTTATATCTTCGGCAAGGTAATCCCTGTTTGGGATTGATATTTTCCTTTTTTGTCGGCGTAGGAAATCTCGCAGACCTCGTCAGACTCAAAAAAGAGGACCTGGGCGATCCCCTCATTGGCGTATATTTTGGCGGGAAGGGGCGTGGTATTGGAGATCTCCAGGGTGACAAAGCCCTCCCACTCCGGCTCGAAGGGAGTGACATTCGTAATAATCCCACACCGCGCATAGGTTGATTTTCCGACACAGATCGTCATCACATTCCGCGGGATTTTAAAGTACTCTACGCTCTTCCCCAGCGCGAACGAATTGGGGGGAATGACGCAGATATCTCCTTTGAAATCGACAAACGATTTTGTGTCAAACGCCTTTGGATCGACAATGGTATTGTTGATATTGGTAAAGATCTTAAACTCGTTGGCGATCCGGATATCATATCCATAGGATGAGACGCCGTACGAGATACTCCCCAGGCGGACCTGCTTCTCCTCGAACGGGGAGATCATGCCAGAGTCTTTGGCCATCCGTCGAATCCACTTATCACTTTTTATCATTGCGGCTTACTCCATTTCAAAATGGGAAAGGGCCGGCAAGGACATCACCTTTCCCTCGTTCGGTTGCGGATAATTAAATGTCTTCTCCTCGTAGTTTTTCACGATCACCTGTTCTTCATCCAGATAAAGAAGGGTGTCATGGGGGAGGATCGCCACTTTCCCCCCGCCCCCCGGCGCGTCAATCACATAATGGGGAACCGCCATTCCAGAGGTATGGCCCCGAAGGGCCTTAATGATGTTTAACCCTTTTTCGACGCGGGTTCGAAAATGATGGGTTCCCATGACCAGATCGGCCTGGTAAATGTAGTACGGCTTTACCCGAATGGCAAGGAGTTTCTGCATGAGCCGCTTCATGATTTCCGGATCATCATTGACCCCATCGAGAAGCACCGTCTGACTCCCAAGCGGTATGCCGGCATCGGCAAGTTTTCCACAGGCTTCCGCAACCTCGGGGGTGATTTCATCCGGATGGTTAAAATGAAGATTCATGTATAAAGGGTGGTACTTTTTCAGCATGGCGCAAAGATTTTCAGTGATTCGTGAAGGGAGCGTTCCAGGAATCCTTGTGCCGATCCGAATGATCTCAAGATGGGGGATGGCGCGCAATGCCTTGAGCGTTCGCTCCAAAAGCATATCGACGACCATTAAAGGATCGCCGCCGGAGAGAATAATGTCGCGAATTTCGGGATGGGCCGAGATATAGTCCACGACCTGTTTTAGGTTTTCTGGCGTGAGGGTGCCGGGGGATCCGACAAAGCGTTTGCGGGTGCAGAACCGGCAATAAATGGGACACTGATTCGTGACATAGAGCAGCACCCGATCGGGATAGCGATGCACCAGATTTGGGATGGGGCTGTCGGCCTCCTCATGAAGGGGGTCTTCGGAAGAACAGGCGGCATCATGACGCCCTTCCTCCGCATCCGGCACCACCTGTTTCCAGATGGCGTCTCCCTTTGTTTTGATCGTCTTTAACACATGGGGTGTGATCCGCATCGGGTATTTATCCACAATTTCGCGAACCTCCTCGGCAGGAACGCCTAACACCGCTTCAAGGGTTTCCACGTCATCGATGCTCTCTCTGATCTCCTTTTGCCACTGCTCCATGTCGTCTACTCCTTCCCATTTCCGTAGGTTTTATCAAGATAGTGTATGATTTTTTCTTCATCGTCGAGGACCAAATCCCCTTCCACCCAAACGGGGACTAAATATTGTCCGGAGACCTTATAAACCTCGCTTCGCTCTCTTGGATTGCTCGGGACGTCCACCTTTTCATAAGAGAGCCCCAGAGACGCCAATTTGTCCCGCACCATCCTGCAATAAGGGCAGGGTTCCATATTGTACAGTTTCATTGTTTCCTCCTGTTCAGCTTTCTAAAACGGCGCAGGGGGCCATAACGGCATCCACCATGCCATGGATTAATTTTTTCTCCAGGGAGCAGATGGTGGCAAGCCCCCCTCCCAACTGTGCCTCTTTCCCGTCCACAAAATAGTAGGGCGATAAGCGGACGCGCCCTTCCATCTTGACGCATTGATCTTTCTCAAAATCATAGTAGGAAACCGCGATCTTTTTCCCCTTATGGAATTTCTGTAGAATATGCGGCGTGGTTGAAAAGTTTGATAGGGCGTGGCCAATGGCCTTCCGCCACTCTTCTTCCGAAAGGTCATGTCCTACGGAAACGCCGCGGCTTCCCCATGCCCATTCAGAGAAACCGGATGGCTTGATGACCCACTGGCGCTCTTTCTGGGTAGCAGATTCCAATTGGCGATAGTCGGTGACCGGTTTATCGTCAAGCATCAGATCGGGAATAATGGCGTGAGGCGGAATCTCGCTCGGGTCCATGATCCAGCTTTTTGGAAAAAGGCGTTCTAATTGGGAATAGGTTTCACTTCCCAGTTGCCGTTGCCAGAGGGGTTTGAGCGCCGGATGGTGAAACAAGGCATAGGCGCTTTTCTCCTCCAATTGGGTTTTCAGCGGCGGGGTTAAAACGACACGCTGTTTTTTTGCGGCATAGAGGATCAGCTCCGACTTGGGTATATTTTTTAAGTCAAAAAGCTCAAAGAAACGGTATAAGACGTCAATACGCCTCCCTTCGATCCAAAGTCCCTCTTCTGTAAATTGGAGAGAAGAAGGATCGACCACAAAGGTTGAAAGCCCTCGTTTTCTCAATGCCTCACCGAGCCATGCCATCTCGGGGCGGTAATCTTTCGACTCCTCTGAAACAACAATGGCCAGCGTGATGTCCGATGTCTGGGTCAACGATCGGATCATCCGTTCAAATCCCGCGACCATCGCGTCCGAGGAACCTGTTTCACCGCTCACACCATAGGCCGTCATCAGCGCTGCGGTAAGACCTATTCCCCCCGGAACGGCATCCAGTTCCGTTGCGATCACTCCCTCCTCTGTGGGAATTAAATCGGGGCGGATCACGCCGGGCAAATCGTGTTTAAATCGGTTCATCCGGTTATATTCAATGGTCCTCTCCGGTTTTCCACGATCAAGGAGCTGGGCAATCCAGGACGGCTCCCGTCCATGGGCGCTATCGAGATAGAGCTTGTTGGTTGCTTGATAAAAAGAAAGGAGGTGATTCCCCAAATTTTTCAGGAAGGCCCACTCCTGTTTCGTGATCCAAAACGGTTCTATCGCGATTCGCCAGAAATGATTCTGCGGGGTTATCTCTGGTGTGAGGGGGGAGGAGCGATAAAGCCCTCCATTCACGAGATGATCGCGGATGGCATAACATCTTTTTTTAATTTGGTCCTGTTGCAACAGATCAGGAGGCGGGTTAATCACTACTGGCACTCTGGACAAATCTTCTCCCTAAAGAGAAACAGATGGAGCATAACATGAAGGGAGTTTGATCTTCAAGAAAGGTCTGCTCCCCCAAGAGCAGAGATAGAAAACTGTCATTGCGAGCCGAAGCCGCGAGCGCAACGTGGCGGACAGTGAAGCAATTTCAAACAGTTGTCACGAGATCGCTACAAACCCTTGGGGTTCTCGCGATGACAAGAGAAATCAAATGGTTGCAAAACCTATCTCTGTTTCCCTTAAAAAGTTGGAGTTTCCACAAAAATCGAAACGGGT
>CAYJWQ010000060.1:0-2777 GCA_964373895.1 uncultured Nitrospirota bacterium | reverse complement strand
TGCGGGAGTCTCGCGTAGAGAATTTTCACGAAGCAAAACGTTGATGAGATCGTACTCGGCAACGATGCCAATCAATTTCCTCCTGCCGTCCACAATTGGTATACTTCCCACTCCTCTGTGAGAACCATGCTTCAATGAAACGCGGAGAGCGAACGGTCAACCCTTTTCTTCTTCAAAGGCGATGTAGACGCGGCTCCCTTCGACTTTGACGGGATAGGCCCGCACCTGCCCTTCTCCGCCGGCCAAGGCGCGCCCGTTCTCTAAGCTGATTTTCCAACTATGTAAGGGGCAGAAGACGGCCTTCCCCGCAATAATCCCATCGGCAAGCGGCCCTTGTTTGTGCGGACAGGCGTTATCGAGTGCAAACCAGCCTGCGGGAGAGCGAAAGAGGGCGAGTTCGAGATCCTTCCATCGGACCCTTCTCCCTTCACCAAAGGGGATCGATTCCTCATCCGCAACGTAAACCCAGGTTGTGCCGACCGGACTGCCCACCTTGTTCATAGAATCAGGGCCTCCCGATCTTTCGGAAGGACATAATTTTCAAACTGCATCGGATGCCTCGGTTTCTCGGACTCCACCTTCCAGGGATTGACCGCCTTCTCCTTGGCCTTCTTTAAGTGATTCAAGAGGCGCGCTCTCTCTTCCTGGGACGCGAGCACCGTCTCTTTTCGGATTTTCTCCAAGCCGACCCTTACCACAAAGTCGTAGGTGCGCTCCAAGTACTCTCCATTCTCCCGGTAATACTGAAAGAAAAGAAACGCCGCCTCCAGCGCCTCCTCGGAGCTCTTCACCGTACAGAGGATATCGGCGGCCCTGACCGCCTTCCCCGCGCCGCCGCCGATGACCACCTGCCAGCCTCCCTCAAAACCGACCATGCCGATATCTTTCACCGTCGCCTCGGCACAGTTTCGAGGACAACCGACCACCCCCATCTTCACCTTCGCGGGGGTATAGAGGCCCTCTAAGCTCTCCTCCAATTTGATCCCTGTCGCGATTGAGTCCTGCGTGCCATACCGGCAAAAATCGGTGCCGACGCAGGTCTTCACCATTCTCACCGCCTTCGCGTAGGCAAAGCCCGAGGTCATGCCGAGGTCTTTCCAGATTTTGGGCAGGTCTTCCTTCTTCACGCCCAAGAGATCAAGCCGTTGAGAGCCAGTCACCTTCACCATCCGGACATTGTATTTCTCCGCCGCGTCAGCGATTTTTCGCAACTCGGCCGGCGAGGTAACCCCACCCCGCATCCGAGGAACAACCGAGAAGGTGCCATCCTTCTGAATGTTCGCGTGAACCCGGTCGTTGATAAAACGCTGGGCCCGATCTTCCGCATGATCACCCAGCCATATCTCATCCACCATAAAGGAGAGGGCAGGCTTGCAGTAGGCGCAGCCGACGCCGTTGCCATAGATATCCAGGATATGCCATACCTTCTTTAGACGTTGGGTTCGGATCATCCGGCGAAGTTCTTCCTTTGTGTAGGTAAAACAGGGGCAGAAGCCTTTTTTCTCCTCCTTGACACTCCCTGCGACCGCCGTCAGAATATCTTTCACCAGCCCCGCGCACGTGCCGCAGCCGCTTGTCGCCTTGGTGCAGGCCTTAACCTCCCCAACACTTTGGCAGCTTTTCTCCCGGATCGCCTCGATGATCTGCCCCTTGCTTACACCGATGCAGCCGCAGATGGTGTCGGAGTCAGGGCGGGACATGACATCCGAGGCGGAGCCAGGCGCATTGGAGGGTTTCTCAAAGAGAAGATTGTGGTTTTTGCGATCGACCTTATTGCCGAGCCGAATGGTCTCTAAAAAGCGATTGGCGTCCGAGGCATCGCCGATTAAGATCGCGCCGATCAGCCGGTCTTCCCGAAAAAGCAGCTTTTTATAAATGCCGGCCAAGGGATCGGCGTAGAGGACTGCCTCGTCTTTCTCGCCGTCCTCCTTGATGTGGCCGGCGGAGAAGACCTCGATCCCCATCACCTTCAGCTTCGCCGCGGAGACGGAACCCTCATAGACTGATCCTTTATTCCCTGTAATCGTGGCGGCCAATATCTTTCCCTGGTCATAAAGGGGCGCCACCAACCCATAGACCACCCCCTTGTGCTCCACACACTCGCCGACGGCAAAGATGTCCGGGCGGGAGGTCTCCATGTGATCGTTCACCACCACACCCCGGTTGACGATCAGCCCCGCCTTTTTTGCCAGGGCCACGTTGGGACGAATCCCGCAGGCAATTACCACCAGATCGGCTTCGATGACAATCCCATCGTTAAACTCGACCCCCTCGACCTTGCCATTTCCGAGGATCGCCGTGGTTTTACGGTGGGTTAAGACCTGGATTCCGAGGTGCTCAATCTCTTTTTTCAAAAACTTTCCGCCCGTTTCATCCAACTGGGCGTTCATTAAATGTCCAAGGTCATGAACCACCGTCACATGAGGGCCATGCTCCTGAATTCCCCGCGCCGCCTCAAGACCCAAGAGGCCGCCGCCGATGACCACCGCCTTTTTGGCGGTTTTGCATGATTCTAAGATGTCGTTGGTGTCGGCGATGTTTCTAAAGCAGAAGACCCCCTTTTTGTCCCTCCCCTCGATCGGCGGAACAAACGGATCGCTCCCCGTCGCAAGAAGCAACAGATCGTAGGGAATCTTCCGACCATCGGCGCAGGTGATGAATTTGCCCTCGGCGTCCACCCCAGAAACCCGCGCGCTTAAAATGAGGTTGATGTTGTTTCTCTCATACCATTCCTGGGTGTTGATGTAGATTTCGTCTAACGACTTTTCTCCCGCGAG
>CAYJWQ010000059.1:0-11360 GCA_964373895.1 uncultured Nitrospirota bacterium | reverse complement strand
TGACAGCCTCCTACCCTTTCGCCCATGTCAGTCAGTTGAAGGGCGGGGCGTTAACGGTTAGCATTGGCATTTCGGAATGTCCGGCGAACAGGAAGAATCTCTCCGATATTGTTCAGGTGGCGGATCAGGCCCTCTATCAGGCCAAGCTGGCCGGTCGGAATAGGATCTGTTGCGCTTAAACGAATCTTCTCTCGATTTTAATAAGATAAAGGAGGCGCGGTTCTCTCATATAACCAGATGAGTTGGCTATTTCAATGACTTTTTGCAAGGCTTCAGCACTATTCACTTTGAATCTGACTAACCTCGTTGATTAAATCGCCCTACATTGAGTCCCCAAAAGCCTCCCGATCTGTTCTTAATGCCGTAGGGTTACATTTTTAAATGAGTTGACAGGCTTGCTCAAACCCATCCGCTCGGCTGATAAAGAACAATTTTCGTGCCGGAACTTTCAAACTGAAATGGGACATGAATTAAATGGCGGAGACTCTCTTTCACCTTGGTCTGAAACTCCGGTTTCACATACAAAAGCAAAAAACCGCCGCCGCCTGCCCCTAATATCTTTCCGCCAGTCGCACCCGAACGCAGCGCCGTTTCATATATAAGGTCAATCTCCGGAGTCGATACTTTTTCGGAAAGGCTCCGTTTAAATAACCAGGCCTGGTGCAACAGCTTTCCAAACTCATCCAGCACATCTTCTCTACCAACCAAAATGGAAAGCGCTTCATCGACCATCGCCCGGATTGCAAATAGCTCCGTGGTCTTTTTATCCATATTTTGTATTTTAGATTTTTCCACATCAGAGGCGATGCGCGAAAAACCCGTAAAAAAAAGCATAAAATGACTTTCAAGAATGGATAACTTCTCTTTTCCCATGATAATCGGAGAAACCTCGAAAGAACCATCGACCTTAAATTCAACTTTATTAAAGCCACCGTAGGCTGTTAACACTTGATCCTGGGAACCTACATTTTCTTTAATAACATTCTGCTCAATATGAATAGCCTGCTTTGCGATATCTTCTTTGGAGATATATCTGCCATTGAGCGCCATGATCGCATTAATCAGACCTACGGTAAAAGCAGAGCTCGAACCGAGTCCCGAACGGGCAGGGAGATCTCCATCATGGTGTATTTCAAGCCCCCTGTCGCATTCCATCTCTCCTAACACCGCCCTTATTGCGGGATGCTCAATTTCACCAATATTTCTCGCCGTCTCAATTTTTGAATAGACCATACGATATTTATGTTCAAAGAAAGGGGGGAGATACCGGCAGCTTATATAACAATATTTATCTATCGTGGCCGCCAACACCTTACTGCCATGTTTAAGATACCACGCAGGGAAATCTGTGCCGCCTCCAAAAAAAGACATCCGAAAAGGCGTTCTGCTGATAATCATATCGTTTTGCTCCCCCTGTTAAAACATCAACCATGACTTTCCGAATAGAAATCGGAAAGCGCCCTCCTTTATGAGGCTTGGCATAAACACCCCAATTCTTCAGCGGTTCATCATAAGGAGATGCCACCATGAAGAATCAAAACACAAACATTGATGAAACATCAAGAACAAAACACTATGAGATATTTGAAAGTCTGGTTCGGGAAAAAGTCAGGGAATTTATATAGAGCCTCTTGGAGGAAGCGAGATCAAAACAAATCTTTAGGCTGATAAGGATAGCCCCTGATGAAAAATTACATACCTAATTGACATGTCCTCGTCTCCGTTCTTAAGATCCCAGAGTGGCACGAATGAACTTCTGTAAAATGGGTTACGGTCTGATGGCGCCGCCTCGAAGTCCCGCCCTGTTTTTTTCAGTCTCGGCGGGGCAAAGATCAAAGATGGGGCATTGGAGACAGCGCGGATTCCTTGCCACACAAAGATGCCGTCCATGAAGCAGAAGACGGTGCGATCCAGAGGTCCACTTCTCTTGAGGGAGAAGGCGGCTTAAATCAGCCTCGATCTGGTCTGGGTTGGACGATCGCGTCCATTTTAAGCGTCTGGCCACGCGACGAACATGGGTGTCAACGACAATACTATGAACGCCAAAGGCCTCTCCCAACACCACATTGGCCGTCTTACGCCCAACCCCGGGCAAAGAGACCAGGGCATCCATCGTGTCTGGTACCTCGCCGCCAAAACGTATGACAATCTCTCTTGCGCAATTGATTATATTTTTTGCTTTGTTTTTATAAAAACCGGTTGGCCGAATAATGGCCTCTAATACATTCGGATCGGCGGAGAAGAAGTCGTCAGGCGTCGGATATCGTTTAAAGAGGGCCGGTGTAACCTGATTCACCCGCACATCGGTGCATTGCGCCGAGAGGATCGTGGCAATCAATAATTGGAACGGGCTTTCATACTGGAGGGCAACGTCGGCATGGGGAATCGCCTTTTCCAACCGCCGCATCACCTCGGAGATACCGTCTTGCGCTGCGATCTGTGGTCGTTTCCTTTTACTCACCTGATTTCTTGGGAAGGTCCGATAGCTGAATCCCTTGATCGGAAGGAGACGGGGGCGTTCCGAGGAAAATCTTCATTTGGGTCGCCAGGAATTCTCGGGCAGACGGATCACGCAAGTTCAGCCGATACTCGTTAATGATCTTTACCGATTGGTCGTACCACGCTTTCCAACAGAGGTTGCAGACCGTCTTCTTTAGCGCCTCCCCCACTTTTCCACCATAGGGAACCCCCTCAATCTCCCCTTGCGTTTTTTTGCATCGGACGCAGAGAACGTCGGCCATCTTGACGGATATCCTTAAACTACCGCGACTCGTTTTGCGGTCTGCCCAACGTTGTGATATAAACCACGATCTGATCGAGTGAAAGTCCGATCAGGGCATTCACCTCATCATCATAAAATCCGCCGATCCCGCTCACACCCAGGCCAAGATGTATCGCCGCGAGGTTCATCCGCTCTCCAATATGTCCCGCATCCAGATGGAGATAGCGATAGGCGCGATCCCCATAGGAATCGATCGCCTCCTTTAAATTGGCGATATGGATGACTAACAAGGCCGCATCCTTCGCCAAATCCTGTCCAAGACAAAAGTGCCATGCCTGCTCCTTAAAATCCCCGGCAGAGAGAAGCCTCACCTCGTTCTTTAACGCCGAATAATAGTAGACCCCCTGCCCAATATACGCCACATTCTGAATCAGCAGATAGGTCTCCAACAAGGCAGGATCAAAAAAGGGCAACGGACGGGATAAAAGCGGACGATAGGCATACTCCAAGATCGAGGCCATCTCGTCTACCAGCAAGGCCTCTCCAGAAAACGCGCGTGTGGATCGGCGCCGGACAATCGTCTGCCCAATCCGCTCTTTTAAGTCGATCGGCGCAGAAGGCAAGGGGATCGCCTCCTTGTGGCGATACCTTGTCTCGATCCGGCCGATCCTTTCAGGGAGCGCGAGGGTGGAAGGCCCACCCTCCGGATCAACCTTCTCTCCGGAAAAAATGGATGAGACGCGGTGCAATTTAAGCTGAAGCGGGTCTTCCTCTTTAAATGTCTTGCTCGTTTTATAGGAAGAGGCCATCGTTGATACATGGCGGATCTCTTCCGGATTGATTTTGGCGGCCTGCAGAAGCGGAATGACCGCAAGCACCCCCTCATCGGATTCATTCAAAAACAGGAGGCGATTTAATTCTGAATCAAAAAATCCGCCAATCGGATAGGGGACAAACCCCTCCTCCAGGGCATAAGCGGTCAAGTTTCCCAGAACATGGCCTGTATCGAGCAGGATACGACGGTAGGCCCTCTCCTGATAACGCCAGGCGCTCCGCTGATAGACTGCGGTCAAAACGACCAAAAGTTGGGATTGTCCAATCGCTTCATGGTAGACGCAGTACCTTTCAAATTCATTCCAGAAATTCCCCTCCCAGACCGGAACCAGGGTATGGTCCGACACATGAAAATTGTAGATGCCATCCGAAAGGCCCGAAAGTCCGCGCGTGGCGAGATAGGTCTCTGTTGGATAGAGGCCGCCTGCCGTCGGCGCGGCGCGGAGGCAAAGAGACTGCCCGGTGGGGTATTGCATGATCCCGGTCACGCCATTTGTAAAATAGAGCAGTCGCGAGATGGCCCCTTTGCCAAATGGATGCCCCTCCCCGTCTTTGGGAGACGCCACCATTGGCTCACCGGTAAAGATATGGTTCTGAAATGGAAGATACGGCGTCAGATCGATCTTTTTGTCGCTATGATATTCCTTATATGGAGAGGGCTGGGCCGCCCAATCGAGTTGGCGTTGGTGTCTCGCCATTTTCGTCTCTTCATATTTTGTCTCTTGATGATAAATCTCTGACAAGGTCTTTCTTATCATGAATTCCTTTATGTTAAGATACAGTTTCACGAAAAAAACCTTTTCACTCTAATATAGATCATCAAACGCTGTCAAACATGCGTATCAAATCATCTAAAATGTAACTCTATGAGGTATCGTCAAATCATTTAGAATGTAACCCTACGGGATTAAAAACCAATCAGGAGGGTTATACGGCGTATCGGTTTGTCCATGGACAGATGGCGCAATGCGACCGAGAGGTTGAACGGCTTCTGGGGACATTGGAGGCGAAGGTGGATGTTGAGGCGTACCCGTTACCTCCCGGAAAACAGGGGAACAGGAAGCCGCAACGCAACGCGCCACGGTTTGACCTGCGTAGCCATCTGTATCGAATCTGTGGGGTTGATTTAACCCAGGCAAACGGGCTGGATGTTTCAACGGTGCAAAGAATCGTTTCGGAGATTGGCATGCAGATCGACAAATGGCCGACGGAGAAACACGTTGCGTCGTGGTTGGGATTGTGCCCGGACAATCGGATCAGTGGGGGAAAGATTTTGAGGAGCGGGACGCGGCGAGTGATCAACCGGGCCACCTGCGCGTTTCGGATGGCGGCGCAGAGTTTGAAATACAGTCAAAGTGCCCTGGGGGCTTTTTATCGACGGATGCGGGCGCGGCTGGGGGCGCCGAAAGCGATCACGGCGACCGCACACAAGTTAGCCCGAACGGTTTATCACCTCCTGAAATATGGCCAGGCCTTTGTGGATAAAGGGGAGCAGCGCTATGAGGAAAAGTACCGGAAGCATGTCCTGAAAAACCTACAAAAACGGGCCGAAGCACTCGGATTCCAACTTATTGAGAAACCACAACTTTCGACATCAGTTTCTTAGAAGACTCAAGGGCGAACAGTCGTGCCATCTGATCATGGAGACAAAAGGCTACGATCCACTGGAGGAAGTCAAAGGAGCGGCGGCCAAACGGTGGGTCGCCGCAGTCAATGCGGATGGGACGTATGGCCGCTGGCAGCACGCCGTTGCCAAGAAGATATCGGATATTCCAGTCCTCATAGAAAAAAATGGGAATTGTCAGATTAAGTCAGATTAAGTCTGTTAAGTACAACATTTTTCAGTTCATTCCAATTCTGTGGGGTCGTCGCGGGGAGAGTACGTTAAACTGGCGTTGACGTGGTCTTGGCCTGCGGCATCTTGGCACTTTCAAAAAAAGTGTTTATGATAGGCTCACCATGATGTCTCTCATTCCTTTTGGTCTCTCCCTTCTCTCCGGCGTCCTTCTCTTTTTAAGTTTTCCCCGCTTTGGATTCTTTCTCCTGGCATGGGTCGCCCTCGTCCCCCTTCTGTTTGCAATCCAACATCAATCGGCTTCCCGATCCTTCCTTCTGGGGTGGCTGACCGGGCTGATCTATTTTGGCGGGACCGTCTCGTGGGTCACGATCAGTATGCATCATTATGGAAAATTGCCATGGGCCATCAGTTATGCGTTGATGATCGTACTGGTCTCTTATCTCGCAAGTTTTATCGGTCTCTTTGCCACATCGCTTCGATGGACGATGCAACGTGTCGACAGCCTGTCGGTTGCGCCATTTTTATGGGTTACCCTGGAGCTTGCCCGTGGCCATCTGCTCACCGGTTTTCCCTGGGTCAGCCTCGGCTATTCACAGTACCGATTTCTTCCCTTTATTCAAATTGCCGATATCACCAGCATCTATGGGGTCTCTTTTGCGCTAATGCTGGCCAATGTGGCGCTCTACCAGCTTATCCGGCAGCTTATCCAGACCGGCCTGAAAAAACAGATCGCATGGAGGTATCCTTTGGTTGCCGTTCTCATCCTCCTGTCCATCTTCATCTACGGTTTTATTCGCCTTTCACAACCGATGAAAGGCGGCAAGACCCTTGACGTTGCGGTTATTCAGGGAAACATTCCGCAAGACAGGAAATGGGACAAAGCGTTTCAAGACGAAACTGTCCAGATTTACAAACGTCTCTCGTTGGATATTTTCAAAAAATCCCGTCCGGACCTCGTTGTCTGGCCGGAATCGGCCACCCCCTTTTTTTTCCAGACAGAGAGACAATATCAGGACGAGATGATCGGGCTGGCAAAAGGGGGTTCCTCCCATCTCCTTTTCGGAAGCCCGGCATTTGAAGCGACCGAAGCTGGCCAGGTCTCCCTGCTCAACAGCGCCTACCTCATCTCACCCACTACACAGGCGATCTCACGATACGACAAAATCCATCTTGTCCCCTTCGGCGAATATGTCCCGTTAAAATTCCTTCTCTTTTTTCTCTCCAAGATCGTCGAAGGGGTCGGAGATTTCATTCCCGGTCAGGATGCGACCGTCATGGAAGCGGCTGGATTAAAAATCGGCACGGTGATCTGTTTTGAAGTGATTTTCCCGGATCTGGTGCGCCGATTCGTAAAGGGAGGCGCGGTCGTGATGACGACGATCACCAACGACGCATGGTTTGGCGACTCCGCGGCGCCTGATCAACATTTCTCCATGGTCGTCTTTCGGGCGATTGAAAACCGAACCCCGTTTGCCCGCGCCGCGAACACCGGCATTTCCGGCTTTATCGATTCGCGGGGCAGGATCATTAAAAAAACCCCCCTCTTTGTGGAAGCCGCCCTCGCAGAACGGCTTAACGCAAGATCCGAGGAGACGTTCTACACCGCCTACGGGGATCTCTTCGCCATCGCCTGTGTTATAATCACCTTCGCTTTAATGATGTCAGCCAAAAGGAGACCCGATGCTCATCGACCTGCAACAAGCCCTTAACGAAATCCGGCAAGACCTTGCCAAAATTCGGGGCCATCTTTGACCTCGCCTCCCTGCAAAATGAGATTCAAAGGCTCAACGTCGAGACATCCGATCCTGAATTCTGGAAAGATCAGGCCGTCGCCCAGAAGAAACTAACGGAAAAGGCGGCCCTTGAAAAAAGGGTGCGGCAGTGGCAAGGAATTGAGAATCGGGTGGAAGAGGCCTCTCTCCTGATTCAGCTTTCCGAAGAGGCATCGGACCCCTCGCTTGAAGGCGAAATTTTAAGCCAGATCAGGCAACTGCAATCTGATATTGGCCAGCTCTATATCGAAATACATCTTTCCGGGAAGAAAGACCTCAACAACGCAATCGTGACGATTCATCCCGGCGCGGGGGGGGTCGAGTCGCAGGATTGGGCCCAGATGTTATTGAGGATGTATCTGCGCTGGGCGGAACGCAAGGGTTACCAGATCGACACGTTTGACCTTCAGGCCGGCGAAGAGGCGGGGATCAAAAGCGTCACCATATCGGTGAAGGGTCCTTACGCCTACGGATATCTGAAATCGGAGACCGGCATACACCGCCTGGTCCGCATCTCCCCTTTCGACGCCAATAAACGGAGGCATACCTCGTTTGCATCGGTTCTTGTCTCGCCGGAGATCGAAGACGATCCCGATGTCGTCATCAACGAGAAAGAGATTCGGATTGACACCTATCGCGCCAGCAGCGCAGGGGGACAGCATGTCAACAAGACCTCATCCGCCATCCGGATTACCCATCTGCCGACCGGCACCGTCGTTCAATGTCAAAATGAACGATCCCAGCATCAAAACAAGGCGGTCGCCATGAACGTGCTTCGGTCAAAATTATATGAAATACAGCGGGGACAGAAAGAGGAAGCCCTCGCAAAACTGACGGGAGAGAAAAAAGAGATTGGATGGGGGCATCAGATCCGCTCCTATGTGTTTCAGCCCTATCAGATGGTTAAAGATCATCGAACCGGCATCGAAAAAGGGAATGTCACCGCAGTGATGGATGGCGATCTTGATCCTTTTATGGAGGGATATTTGAAATGGAAGTCTTAACGCGGCAGAGAGTTTGTGAATTTATTCGTTTTCGTCAGATGAATTCGCTGAAAGTTTGTGAAGAAATCCCCTAAGACGCAAAAACTCTAGGGAATTTCCCTGAAAAATCAATGGCCTGTTTTCTCAAAAATGAATAAACTCACAAGTTCTGAGTCGCCTCCACAATGAACGCGCTTCGCTCCCCTGGGGGACCAGACGATTGACCGCCGCCAGAAGAACCGCCGGAAATACAACCTGCGTCTTTACCTTCTTCATCCTAACCCCCTGGCTGCTCTCTTCCACCAGAGGGTCAATGACTATTGTCCCCCTCTTTTTCAACTATCTCTGTCCCACATCTTTTGCTGGCCACGGGGGATATGAGAAGATGTGCGACAGATTGGAGTACGGGCAATTTCTTTATCCCTCCCCTTCAAAGGGGAGAGATGAGGGGAGAAGGGCTCATTGAGCCACTTCCCCGTGTCCAGAAAAAATGTGGGTAACAGTCAGCTTTTTCAAAGGGGGGTCACTCAATCCGAGTCTACGTTTAACTTGCGCCAGTGGGATGGAACGTTTTTGGCCTTCTGTCCGCTTTGCTTTACGAAGTTCCATGAGGTCTTCGGCGTCGGCCAGACGTTCCTGGATGAGGACAAATTCCTCATAAAGATAACACGAAAAATTGCTTCTTACCGTCCTTCTTTAAGACCTCTGGATGTAGCGTCATGGGGTAATTGCGTATTCCATTGCACGGGGATTTTCCACCCGTTTGGAGGCATTCAGAGTTTCCATGCCAACCACCTTGCCCTCTTGATCGTAGTCCACCAGGATCACACCGGGTTTGTCCGCGTCGCTTTCCTCGATGGGGGCGTTGCTTAATAAGATACGTAGGAGATCCACTTCGGGATCATAAATCACTTTCATCTTTACGCCAGTTTTGCAACAAGCGGTTTCTGCTTTTCGATGCAACTGACCCGCAAGATGGAGAATCCAAGGATATCGCCTTGTTCGTCCACGCGTTCCATAACTGCATCGTTGTCGGTTTCTCGTATAAAACCGGGTTTGTCCGAGAACAGAACCTCCAAAAAATCACCTTCCTTGTCGTACCAGACTTTTACGGTTTGTGCCATAGTACTTCACCTCGTTTCGGTTTGTCCGTTAGGTACGCCGTTAACACGAACGCATCCGTATCATCGCATTTTACCACAACGCAGAGCCACTTGCCGCCAACCAGTGTACGCAAGTAGTACCGATAGTTCGTGTCTGAACGGAAACCCTATTTTCCTGTCATTTCGACCAGCGGGAGAAATCTGGAGAAATCTTAAAGCCTTGAATATAGTAAGGTTCGAGATTTCTCCCGGAGTTTATCCCGAGTATTCCCGAGGGAGTCGAAATGACAAATATTGAGGTTTTCGTTCAGACACTATTTATCAAACAGAGTTACATATTCATGCAACTCAAAAGACCGATTTCTTGAAAAACCGGTTTTTTCTGATACAATTCCTTTTTTTACAAATTCTTCTACGAGCCGATTCGCCGTTATAAACGCGATGTTGAGTTCCAATGCAATTTGATTGACTCCCATAATCGGGTGTGAGAAGAGTTGAAGGAGGAGTTTTTGTCCAAGTTCTGCGCGTCTGCCCATGGACATTATTTTCTTCTCATATTTCTGGCGCAGAATGACTATTTTCTCGAGGGTTTCTTTTCCCTTGGTCGATGTATCAATCACTCCAGATAGAACAAATTTTATCCATTGCTCTATACTATTCGATGAACGCACCAGGGTAAGCGAATCATAATACGAGCCCTTGTTTCTCGCGAAGAAATCCGAGAGGTAGAGCGTCGGACGGCGCAATACCCCCGCCTCGACTAATTGGAGCGTAATAAGAAGGCGTCCCATTCTTCCGTTGCCGTCAAGAAATGGGTGGATTGTCTCAAACTGGTAATGACTCATGGCAACTTTCACAAGCAAAGGAATGTCTAACTGCTTATTGTGCCAAAACTTTTCAAGATCAGAGAGCAAATCCCCTATCTCACTCGGGTGCGGGGGGATAAAAAAAGCATCTTTCAAATTTGAGCCGCCGATCCAATTCTGGCTGGTTCGTAATGCTCCGGGAGTTTTACGCTCACCGCGCACGTCAGAAAGAAGAATTTTATGGGCCGACTTCAAAAGCCGCATAGAAAGCGGTAATTTGTTTAGGTCTTTTATTGAGTGATTTATTGCTTGGATGTAATTCTGCACTTCTCTCCAATCATCCCTTCGCTCGGGTTGAATGTCCTCCCTTGGGGACAGTGCCTCATCAATCCCCGTTTTGGTGCCCTCAATTCGGCTAGAGGTTGTTGCCTCTTTAGCGATGTGCATCTTAATAAAATAATCGACATCGGGCACAAACGTTGAGTAAGCGTTTAGTTCGCCCAAAAGACGCATTGCTTCCGCAAGCAAGACGTTAATTTTCCTGTCTTCCCATTCAAACGGTTTGTTTATGGGAAAAGGGCTGAAACTCTTATATTCCATCTGTTGCGTATATATGCCAGCTTTGAATGTTGGGTTCATATCTGTAAGTATGATTATTTATATTTACACTTTAGCATGTATCTGGAAATAAGAAAATCTATATTTTCACTTCAATAATCGCCGTGGCGGTAGCATTGGGGTCGCACTGCTTCGCTGCGAGGATGAGCTTCAAACCAGCTCGAACACGTTTAAAGGCACGGTCTTGATAGGGCGCCCGCCCCCATGAACAATCTGGCGAATCTTCTCCGTCGTCTCACGCGAAAAGGTTGCTTCCCCGCAACGCTCGCACACCTGCGCCGGAATCTGCTCCACAAGCACACGCTGATCTTCCATGGTGAAGACTTCGCTCACGAACTCAGACTTGGCAGCGGCGTTGCCGCATACATGACATTGAAACATGGCTACCTCCTTTTCCGGTAATCAATCCACTCATTCGGGTCAGGCTCATAAATCGTGATAATTTTCGTCAAATTCGATTCAGCGTACGATGCCTGAAAATGCAGCAGACAATGAGTTCACGAGAAGCTTTTCAGAAAGCGGTAGGTCATTGAGCAAGTTGTTTCTCACTTTTTCAGACATGGTTATTTGCCTATTTGCCAGCCAGCGTTTGAAGGGCTCGGCTTTGGGAGATGGAATGGATTGGATGAGGCGAAAAATGCCTTCGGTATCGGTACAGTCCGTTTCATACTTTTTGCCGTCAGAGGACGCTAATTTCAGTTGTTTACAATTTGTAAACAACTGA
>CAYJWQ010000058.1:0-11664 GCA_964373895.1 uncultured Nitrospirota bacterium | reverse complement strand
GTGGCGAAGGCGCGCTTGTTGTAGTCCTGCCCGTAGACGTAGAGCTTGGCCGCGCCGTGGTGCTCGCGCAGGTAGTTCTGCGCCTCGGCCAGCATGCCGCCGGTGCCGCAGGCCGGGTCGAGCAGCTTGCGCACGGTGCCGGGCGTGGCGAGCAGCTTGTCGTCGTGGATGAACAGGATGTTCACCATGAGCCGGATGACCTCGCGCGGCGTGAAGTGGTCGCCCGCGGTCTCGTTGGCCAGCTCGTTGAAGCGGCGGATGAGGTTCTCGAAGATGAGCCCCATCTGCTCGTTCGGCACCGTGTTCGGGTGCAGGTCCACGTCGCAGAACTTGGAGACGACGAGGTAGAGGATGTTCGCCTCGCGCATCCGCTCGATCTCGGCTTCGAACTCGAAGAAGTCGAAGATGTCGCGCACGTTCTTCGAGAAGCCCTTGATATAGCTGACGAGGTGTTTCTCGATGTTGTCGGGGTCGCCCTTGAGCTTTTCGAAGTCGAGCGGGGAGTGGTTGTGGAAGCGCTGGCCGGCAGCCTTGTTGAGGTTGGTGTCGAGCGCGTCGCCTTCGAGCTTGCCGCCCTTGCGCTTCTCGAACTCGGCCATGACCTTGGCTTTGGTGGGCGCCAGAACGCAGTCGAAGCGGCGGAGCACCGTCATGGGCAGCATGACGCGCTCGTACTGCGGCGGGCGATAGGGGCCACGCAGCAGGTCGGCGATCTGCCAGATCAGGTTCGAGAAGTAGTTGTGGTCAGGCATCGATCAGATCGTCTTCCCTTTAGAAGTGGAAGCGCAGAACACTGCGGTGGGTACGCCGAACGATAAATTAGACCGCCTATAAAGATGTCTTTTACCACGGTCGAGTTGAATCTATACAAATTACTCTGCTTTGTCAATAGCTTATCTAAGTTTTTTATTTTGCCGCATTTAAATACAGCTTGTTTTTATAATTATTATTTTACTTAATTAAAACAATGTGTTACTAAGTATATTGAAATTAAACCGTATTTTATCACGACTTGTTTTTATACGACACATATTCTATAATAAAATCATATAATTTTGAATTAGGAGGAAAACATGTCGCCTTTAAATACGGCGCAAGGGGGAACCCCTCCACCGCCCAAATTACTAGATCAATTGCGGGATACCATTCGGCTCCGACATTATAGCATTCGCACCGAAGAGACTTACGTCCAATGGGTGCGTCGATTTATCCTCTTTCATGGGAAACGGCATCCTGACGAAATGGGCGCATCAGAAATTACGGCTTTTCTAACGCATCTTGCTGTGAAAGAAAAAATTTCCGCTTCAACCCAAAATCAGGCCCTCAATGCGATCGCGTTTTTGTACGGACAAGTATTAAAACGCGAGATGGGAGAGCTTGACGAAATCGTTCGCGCAAAACGACCCGAGAGACTACCCGTTTTCTTTTCACCTACCGAGGCAAAGGCGGTCTTGGGTCATTTAGACGGAGTAAATAAGATCATGGGAAGCCTACTCTATGGCTCTGGATTACGTCTCATGGAATGCTTGCGATTGCGCATTAAGGATATCGATTTTGAATACAAGCAGATTGTTGTCCGCGATGGGAAGGGGCAAAAAGACAGGGTGACCCCGTTGCCAACATCATTGGTTGAACCACTCAAAGTCCAGATGGGAAAGGTGAAGGCAATACACAATCAAGACATTAAGGAGGGTTATGGCACGGTTTTCTTGCCCAATGCGTTGGAGACAAAATATCCTAACGCCAACCGTGAATGGGGATGGCAATATCTTTTCCCTGCCTCAAAACGTGCTATCGACCCGCGCTCCGGTGTTGTGAGAAGACACCATCTGGATGAATCGGTGCTACAGCGCGCAGTCAAAATGGCGATACGCGCCGCCGGGGTTCACAAGCCGGCGAGTTGCCATACCTTCCGTCACTCCTTCGCTACGCACCTTTTAGAGAATGGCTATGATATTCGAACCGTTCAGGAACTGCTGGGTCACAAAGATGTCAGCACGACGATGATTTACACCCACGTATTAAAACGGGGAGGGCGCGGGGTCAAAAGCCCGTTGGATGGGGTGTGATCAGGGTGGCCGGGGGCATGCCGAGTCCCTTGGACGATCTCGATCTTCACTCTTCCACGTTTACCTAACGCCTTAAGGGCACCTCTAAAAACCTTTCTCATAGGCATTTCCGCGGCGGTGGTTATCCCGAATACCAGATGGTAAAGGGTTCAAAGTTATTTCTCTTCCGAATGCAACGGCATTATCTTACAACATTTTTGGGAATACAAGGCTATCGTGTTGTCCGGTTGGCGATTGAGACCAGAAATGACCGGCCTGTGATCGCAACGGAGATAAAGCGATTACGCAAGTGTTTCGAGTGTTGGAAATGTCATCGAACGGTCAGGAGGGCACATTCTGTCCTAATCCTGTCCACGTGTACAAGTACATTTGCGAAGGCACAATTGAAGAGAAGATCGACAAAATCCTCACGGGAAAAGCAACTGCTTTTCGATGAACTGGTAGACGACGTCTCGATAGACTTGAAGTCGAAACTGACCAGAGAGGGACTCTTAGCCCTCTTCGGGCCGCGCCGCGATAGGAAGAGGCACAAACGCTTACTCTTTTAAAGAACGTCAGCAGGAAGATTTTTTAGACTGGTTACGCGTGATGTAAGAGGAAGGATGCTATTTCTTCCCGAAGGCCTTATCTAAGAGTGGTTTGACCTCGCCCTTTTTTTCCATTTCATCCAGGATATCGGTATCACCGTAGAACTGCCCATCGATAAAGACCTTCGGTAGCGTTGGCCAGTGGGTCAACTTACTTAATGCCTCTCTTTTTTCCATATTTCTTAAGACGTCAATGACCTCGAAAGGATAGCCGTGCTTACTGAAAAACTGGATTGTCTCTACGGTAAAACCGCACATCGGCATCGCCTTGGTCCCTTTGCCGTAAATTAAGATCTTATTTTCTGTAATTTCTTTTTTGATCTCTTCTTCAATGGTGTTTTCCATATCGATTCCTTATAGTTAAAGGCCTAGTTCCATCTCTCCCGGTGTGTATATTTTTAATTCCAAGGCGTGAATCCGGCCATCCTGCATCGGTTCGCTTAATGCCTGATAAACAAACCGCTGACGATCAAGCAGGTTTTTATCCCTAAAGAGTTCGGACACGACCTGGATGCGGTAGTGATCCATCATCCCCGTTTTGTCGACGATGGTAACGGAGGCATCCGGTATGGTTTTCTTAATATAAAGGGTGACCGTTTCTGCGGTGATCATAAATAACGTAATTTCTCTTTACAGGCCGTTGGAAGGCCCATCTGCTCCGTTCTCGGACCCTTGGAAAGCCTCACACCCTCCTTCGCATCTTTCGATTTTCTCAATCTCTGCGGAGGCTGCGAGCCCTCCCGCGGCCTTGGAAAACGTTGCATCTTACACTATCGGTTTTTAAACGACTCGCTTAGCCCCCACTCCGAGGACCTTCGCTGCCTTGTTGACGTCACTCGGTTGGACCCAGAGGATCGCCCCGTATCGTCCTCCTCCGGCAGAGACGGCATCGATGGCGGTGATATTAATTTTAAAGTCGGCCAGCTTGGCGGTAACTTCCTCGATGGCCCCGAGACGATCTTCTCCCTGGACCAGAAAACCGCTCTTTTTCCCGCTTAGTTGGAAGCCAGCTTTTTTGGCGATGGCCTTAAACAGCGCTACATTTTCTGGAATAAAGTCAATTTGTGCCCGCCGGCCGCTTGGAAAACCGCTGAAGGCCAATAGATTAACGCCCCCCTCTCGAAGGGCCTTTAAGAGTCGCGTCCCTTCACCCACTTTGTTGGCTGTTGTTACATAATAATAATCTACCTTCTGAATGGTTTCATCCATCGCTTATGCCTCCTTTTTGCTAAGGTTGACTTCAACACGATGAAGGTTTTTACTATAGCGTAGCCGATGACACAGAGTCAACGGCTGTGAGACTCTTGCTCACCCCCAGGTTTTAAAGTGGAGACAAGGAGTAGCGTCTTCTCCTCTGAAGTTTTAGTTGCCCGTTTCTGTCTCAAACAAGTGCCAATCCTATCGATCCCCCCTTTAGAAAGGGGGGATTTGAAGGCATGTGATGATGAAAGATGTCCGGTATAGAAAGAACCCGCTTGGATCAAACCTCCCCCAACCCCTCTTTTCTAAAGAGGGGTGAAAAAGGGTCATATATCAAGGCTTCTCTCAAAACTGGGGGTGGGCAAGCTGCGCGATTATCCCGAAAATCGCTATCGACATGAATAAGGCGTCCTGATACAATAAAATCCAGAGATATCATCTTGCCTGCGTCTTTAAAGATTAAAGAGGCGTGCGCGAGGAATCCCTTAGTTTTACGTAAGAATTCCCCAACTACCCCTGCCGTCTCCCGAAGATAAAGTTTATCGCAGGGATAAGGGGATGCCATCCACCCGATCAGGAGAAGCGGTTTTATGTTTGACGGTCAACCGGAAAACGTGGAGGAGTTTGATCAGCCAGCCTACCGCATTGCGATGGCGCATTTTGACCGCGCTGCCCGCCTCGCGCGCCTTGATCCCAACCTCTATGAGCGGTTTAAGACGCCCCAGAGGGCATTGATTGTGAGTGTCCCGATTCGGCGTGAGGACGACAGGGTTCAAGTTTTCAGGGGGTACCGGGTGCAGCACAATTCTGCCCTGGGGCCGTTCAAAGGGGGAATCCGCTACCACCCTGGGGTTAACCTTGGAGAGGTGGCGGCGTTGGCAATGTGGATGACATGGAAATGCGCCCTGGTCGGGCTTCCCTTTGGCGGAGCGAAGGGGGGAATCCGTTGTGATCCCGGCGTCCTGTCGCGCATTGAACTGCAACGATTAACACGTCGGTATACCTCTGAAATTTTTCCTATGATTGGTCCTGATAAAGATATTCCAGCGCCTGATATCGGGACCAATGAACAGATTATGGCCTGGATGATGGACACTTACAGCCAGCACGTCGGATATGCCATTCCCGGCGTGGTAACCGGCAAGCCGATCTCGATTGGCGGTTCGATGGGGCGGGAGGATGCAACAGGTCGCGGGCTTACTTTTACGATTTTGGAGGCGATGCGTCATCTCTCCCTGTCCGCATCGGGGAGCACCGCTATTATTCAGGGTTTTGGCAATGTCGGCAGACATGCTGCCAGGATATTGTCGGGACATGGCATTCGAATTACTGGCGTGGTTGATTCTCGGGGGGGCCTTTATCATGAAAGGGGGTTCGATATACCACGTTTGTTGAATTATGCGGCGAAAGAAGGCACCGTAGCCGGTTTTTCGGAAGGGGAATCCATTTCGTCAGAGGAATTATTAACGCAGCCGTGCACCGTCTTAATTCCGGCGGCCGTATCCGGGACGATTCATGTAAAGAATGCCGCCCATTTACATTGCCGTATTTTGGCGGAAGGGGCAAACCTTGCGACAGATTTTGAGGCCGACGCCATTTTGCGCGATCGCGGCATCTTCGTGATTCCGGATATTTTGGCGAATGCCGGCGGGGTTATTGTTTCCTATTTCGAATGGGTCCAGGACCTTCAAAACTATTTCTGGAAGGAAAAGGAGATACAAGATCGGCTCGCGGAAATTATCACGGGGGCGTTTGCGCATGTCTTGTCGCGGTCACTCTCTGAAAAAACAGAGATGAGAATGGCGGCGTTGATGATCGCGATCGAAAAACTTGCGACGGCCCATTTGGTACGCGGACTTTATCCATAACGATTTTTTGCCGTAAGGTGCTTGCGCCGGTGGACGTTTTTGACGCCATAAGAGGATATGAGAAGGTACTGTTCTGTTCCGATCCGGCATCGGAGTGTCATGCAATGATTGCGATTCACCGTACCCGTGGTGCATATTCAGCGGGAGGTTGCCGGATGTGGACTTATCCGACATGGGAGATGGGTCTGGCTGATATCCTAACCCTGGCGAAAGCACGGACGGATCAGGCGGTTCTCTATGGTCTTCCCTTTGGAGGGGGGGCCAGTCTGATCTGGGGCGACCCGAATAAAGATAAAACAAAGATAAAACTGACCTCTTTTGCCAACCAGGTCGCATTATTGGGAGGGGCCTACTATGCGACCCGGGACATTGGCATCGATCTCTCCGATGTGGTAGAGATGAGGCAGGTGATGCCGTATGTGGCGGGCGTTCCTTTAGAAAATGAGGGGGAAAATGACGTGGCGCAGGCGACCGCTTACGGTGTCGTCTGCGGAATGCGCGCCTCCCTTGAGACGGTCTTTGGAGAAGACAAGTTGCTTGGAAGAACGGTGGCCATTCAGGGGCTTGGAGAGGTGGGGTATGCCTTGGCGACGATGCTTCATAAGGCAGGGGCGCGCCTGTTCGTCTCCGATAGAGAGCCCCAGCGGATTGCGGCCGCCTCGCGCGCCTTTGGAGCGGATCCACTCCTGGGACATGAGATCTATCGGGTGGATTGTGACATCTTTGCCCCGTGTGGTATCGGGGGCATTTTGAATGAACGGACGATCCCGAAGCTTTCATGTCGTATCGTCGCGGGGGGGGCCGGAAACCAGCTTGATGGTCCAAAATCGGCATATTCCCTCGCGGGGCGCGGAATTTTATATGCGCCTGATTTTGTAATCAACGCGGGAGGGGCGATTCAGATTTCGGATGAGAGGATCGGCTATATTCAAGAGAGGGCGTATCGAAAGATCGAAGGCATCTATGGAAAGCTGCAATCGATTTTCTCGTTGGCTAAAGAGCGGTCGCAGCCTCCTTCAGAGGTGGCCAGTCAGATGGTGGAGGAGAGGCTCAAAGAGGAGGGAGATGGCTGAAGAAATAGATTCCAACCCTCTTCTACGACCGATGATTGCGGTGGCCCTCTCGCTGGTTTTTGCGGGACTCGGTCATTTTTTCTTAAAGCAATACCTGCGAGGGGTGATGTTTTCCCTGGTAGCCGGTTTTATTTACATGATTTCTGATTACTGGCCAAAAGGGATGTTGCTCAACATGATTCTCTTTCTCATCGCGGCGTTTGACGCATTTTCCATTGGAAGACGCGGTTTTGGAATTCTGTGAACGGAGATAAAAGACCATGACGTTAGATCAGATCAAGATCATCCTCAAGACGACAAAGAACTTCACGGGAAAGGATTTACGCAATTTAGACCTGTCGAATTTAAACTTCAAAGGCGCCAAAATGACCACAGTTGATTTAAGGGGGGCCAATTTAACCGGAAGCAACCTGATGGAGGCGGATCTAAGGGGGGCAAATCTGATGGAAGCGAACCTGACGGAGGCCAATCTGGTGTCCGCCAACCTAAACAGGGCCTTATTGAAGGGGGTCTGCCTCACTGCGGCGAATCTGATCGGGGCAAACTTTGACGAGACGAACTTAAGCGGGGCCAGCATGGAAAGGGCGAATTTAAGCAGGAGCGACTTAACAGGGACCAACCTGGAGGGGGCCAACTTGAGTGATGCCTACATGAGAGGGATTTGCCTGCGCGGGATTAATCTCAATGAGGCCAATCTAAGTCGCGCCAATATAAGTGAGGCCAATTTACGATGGGCGACGTTGACCCGGGCCAACCTAAGCGAGGCCAACCTGACAGGGAGTAACCTGAATAAGGCCAACCTGATGGAGGCAAATGTCACAGGCGCGAATTTTCGGTGGGCGAGTTTAAGAGATGCGTGTCTGATTAAAGCCAATCTGGAAAAGGCTGACTTAAGGGAGGCGGATCTGGCCTATGCGGATATTGAGGAAGCCGATTTGACGGAGGCCGATATTACCAATGCCAGAAATATCGAGGAGGTCAAAAACATTGATAAGGCCTCCGGGCTTTATTAAGGCGACGATCGAGGGGGATATCTGGAGACTTTGGGAGACCCGTATACGTGTCAGTTAAGTGAAGGATAGAAAGGTCGGCTATTGAAGATAACGGTGCCAGGCGTGAAGGCGCAAAAGTGGGTTGATCGTGATCGCGCCGTCATCTCTCCTTCCTACACGCGCCAATATCCTTTGGTCGTTGAATCGGCGAGAGGATGCAGTGTGACCGATGTCGATGGAAACCGGTATCTTGATTTCACATCGGGCATTGCGGTGACCGCAACAGGACATTGCCATCCAAAGGTTAGGAAGGCGATCGCGGCCCAGGCAAAGCGGTTGATCCATATGTCGGGCACCGACTTCTATTATCCCTCCGAGATTCTTCTTGCCGAGAGGCTTGTGAAGATTGCGCCCGGCTATGGGGAGAAGAAGGTTTTCTTCACCAACTCCGGGACCGAGGCGACGGAGGCGGCGATGAAGCTTACACGCTACCATGCCAGGCGCCCCTATTACCTTGCGTTTATCGGTTGTTTCCATGGTCGGAGCATGGGTGCCCTTTCCCTGACGGCCAGCAAGGCTGTCCATCGAAAGGGCTTCGCGCCATACATCCCCGGCGTCATCCACGCCCCCTATCCGAATCCCTATCGCCCGCCCGCGGGTGTGCGGCCTGAAGAGAGCGATCTTTACGCCATCGATTGGATTCGCAATGTCGCTTTCCAGCATCTTGTCGCCCCCGAAGAGGTGGCGGCCATTTTTGTCGAGCCGATTCAGGGGGAAGGAGGATATATCATTCCTCCCAGTCGTTTTTTTAAGTTGTTGTCGGATTTGGCGCGTCAATTTGGGATTTTTTTGGTGGTTGATGAGATTCAGACCGGGCTGGGACGAACCGGGAAAATGTTCGCCTCGGAGCATTTCCAGCTTTCTCCCGATGTAATGCTCCTGGCGAAAGGGCTTGCCTCGGGACTTCCTATTGGCGCGATGATTGCCAAATCGTCGCTGATGAGTTGGGGACCTGGCGCGCATGCGAATACCTTCGGAGGAAACCCGGTTGCCTGCGAGGCGGCGATTGCCACGCTTGATCTTTTGGAGGGGGGCCTGATTCAAAACGCCGAGAGAGTTGGAAACAGAATACTGAACCGGCTTCGATTCCTCCAGAAGTCCCATCGTCTGATCGGCGATGTGAGGGGATTGGGCCTTATGATTGGGATTGAGATTGTCTCCGACCGTGAGACCAAGGTCATGGCAATTCTGGAAAGGGATAAAATTATCCGACGCTGCTTTGAGAAGGGTCTCCTGGTTTTAGGATGCGGCCAAAGCGTCATAAGATTCGCGCCGCCGTTGATCCTTAGGCCTTCCGAGGCCGACGCCGGTCTTGCTGTTTTTGAAGAGGCCCTAACCGAAGTGGAAAGGGAGGGATAAAAATGGAAAAAAAAGTCAAGAACGATGAAGAATGGAAAAAGCAGCTTACACCGGAGCAGTTTCGGATTTGCCGGACGAAAGGGACAGAGAGGGCCTTTTCCGGAGAATACAATCATTGCAAGGAAGAAGGGGTCTACCAGTGCGTCTGTTGCGGAAACGATCTTTTTATTTCTGACGCAAAGTTTAATTCTGGAACAGGTTGGCCCAGTTTCTTTAAGCCAATATCTCAAGAACATGTCAGGACTGAATCCGATCACAGCTATGGGATGCAAAGGGTTGAGGTGCTGTGCGGGCAGTGTGATTCCCACCTCGGTCATCTCTTTGATGACGGCCCTCCCCCAACAGGACAGCGTTACTGCATTAATTCCGTTTCCATAAAGCTTGCCCAGAAATATTAAACCCGCACGTTCATCTTCCCCCTCCAGTCAGATTTGCGTTTCGACAGGGTTAAGTTTTCTCTTTTCCTGCCGAAAAAGAGGTAAGGTTTTGCCTGCGTTCTGGAGGTGTCATGTCATGCCCCGTAAGCGGATACCTTTCTCGGGAACCGGTTTTCCCTCATTGGAGCTATTCCTCCGGAAATGCCTCCGGACGGAAGCTTTCTCTTCGATCCGCAGAGATAGCTCCCGTTATGAGCCAAACGGTGGGGCAGGAGGCCCCTTCCGTTATTTTGCATGCCTCTGAAAGCCTTGATCCTTCCAGTCAGACGACGCATTCCGCGCCGTCTTCTTCTATCTCGGCCGATCATCTCCCTCCGGCGGGACGTTATCTCGTGGTTTTAAACGAGGCGGCGGACCCGGCTCAAGTTGCCAAAGATCATGGCATTGATGTCAAAGAGGGGGACATCCTATCGGGCGTTAATATTCTGGTCACCCGCCTTACGCCCGATCTTGTGGAGGCGCTCAAGAAAGACAAAAGAATTGAGTTCCTGGAAGAAGACAAAACGGTTTCAGATCGTTCTGTCGCGGTCGTTGCATCGGAGGCCAAAGGGGTGGTTGATCAACCTGACCGGTTTAATTTGGAAAAACCTCTGGTTGCTGACAAGCGTGCCGATGCGGCGGAGGGTTCTATTGGGCCTTCCGTTCGGCGAGAATCGGAGGGGGAAGAGTCGGGCGGGAAGGAGAAACGGTATTTACTTGGGGTTAAATCTGATGCGAATATTAAAATGTTTATCGAAGAGTTTAAGCTGAAGGTAGAACGTTCCATGAATTTTAAAGGGTTTTATGCAGAGCTGAGTGTAAAAACCATGGGCCTGCTTCTTCGGGACCCCAGGTTTCTCTTCGCATCGGGGATGCAAGGAATATTGGTGTCAAATGATGGAGATTTTTCCCGTATGATATTGTTTTTTAAGCAGTTTGCCAGATTTCTTCCGATTATTGGACTTCTTCCGGGGGGAATGAAAAAATTTCCACCTCTCTTCCGTCCGCAACTGCCGAATCTTCCCCCGATCTCTTCCCCTCCTCCAAGGCCCAGTCCTCCCAGGAGGCCGGAGGCGCCACAGCGGCCCACTCCGCCCCCCCCCGGTCCGCCCTCCAATGAAGAGATTCGGTTTGAGGGCCAGGTTATTCCAATGGGGATTGATCGGATTGACGCGGAACAGAGCAGGAAAACAGGCCGAGGGGTTGGAATTGCGATTTTAGATACGGGAATTGATCTATTCCACCCTGATCTTGCCTCCAATATTAAGGGAGGTGCCTCTTTTATCCCCGATGAACCGACAGTTCAGGATTATAACGGACATGGGACACATGTGGCAGGGATTATTGCGGCTGCGGACAATAACATTGGGGTTCGCGGCGTGGCGCCCGAGGCGGGTCTGTATGGAATCAAGGTGTTGGATCGATACGGATCGGGTTCGGTGTCAGGAGTGATCCGCGGGGTAAATTATGTGGCTGCCAACGCCGACCGAATTCAGCTTGCCAATATGAGTCTTGGCGCCCCCGACGTGAACTTTATCGAAAGCCGCGCCATGCAGACATCCATCCGTCGCGCCGCCGCAAAGGGGACTACCTTTGTCGTTGCGGCCGGGAATGAGGGTCAAAGTAATTATTCAACCATTCCGGCGGCCTTCCCCGAGGCGATAACGGTCACGGCGCTGGTGGATACCGATGGAAAACCGGGCGGCCTGGGCGCCTCAACCCGTGTGGGGGGAGATGATCAGTTTGCCTCCTTCTCCAATTTCGGAAAAGCGGAGATTGCCGCGCCCGGCGTGAACATTCTCTCCACCCTGCTGGGGGGCGGATACGGGAGAATGAGTGGAACCAGTCAGGCGGCGCCTCATGTGACGGGGGTAGCCGCCCTTTACCTTCAGGGGCGTCCCGATGCGTCTCCATCCGATGTGAAAGAGGCCCTTGTGGGCGCGGCGACCCGTAGCGGCTTATCCCACTATGCAACGGTTGCCCAATCTTCCCAGCACCCCGAGCCGGTATTGACAGCGTGGGTCTGATTCTGTGACACTA
>CAYJWQ010000057.1:1865-11780 GCA_964373895.1 uncultured Nitrospirota bacterium | reverse complement strand
TCGGCTTCGTTGAAACCGACGGTGACCTTTTTCCCGTCCGTTACAATGGGTCGTTTGATGAGCCTCCCATTAGATGAAAGGAGATGAATTATCTCGTCGGTCGAGAGTCGTTTCACCTTCTCCTTCATATTCAGGTCGCGATACTGCGCGCCGCTTCGATTGAGAAAGTCGGTGTGAGGACGGCCGCTTCTTTGAATAAGGGTCTTTAGTGTTTCAACAGAGGGGGGTTGCGTGGTAATGTCAATCTCCTGTAAGGAGTGACCTTCTTTAATAAGATATTTCTTGGCCTTGATGCATGTTGTACACCGGGCATAATGATAAAAAGTCAACATCGCCGTCTCTCTATAGAAAGAATCCGCAGAGGAGAATAGCATAGGCTATCATAGAAGCCAACTCTATTCCCGTATAAAGTGTTTTGTCTGGGTCGCTGCCTTTTTATTAGTCCTGACCGGTTGCAGCGGCGGACGATCGGTTGATTATTCTCTTCTTTCAAGACCTGAAAAAAAATCCCTTAACTCCGCAAGAGAAAATGTCTTAGAGACGGCGCATGACCTTTTGGGCGTCCCTTATAAATGGGGAGGGGAAACCCCTGATGGTTTTGATTGCAGCGGCTATGTGGCCTATGTGTTTCGCGAAGCGATTGGGAAAAAACTTCCGCGCCAGGTGGTGGATCAAATTGAAACGGGGAAGGCGGTTTCTCGATCCAATCTCAAACCGGCCGATCTCGTTTATTTCTGGGTTCGGGAGAAAAAGCAATTGCATATCGGTATTTACATCGGAGGGGGAAGGTTCATCCATGCCCCCAGCGCGAGCGGGGTTATAAATATCCAAAGTCTGGATATTGTCTATTGGAAGATCCGGTATCAAGGGGCACGCAGGGTTATTTAAATGAGTCAACACTATTGGTTGATGAAATCGGAACCGAACGTCTATTCCATTGAGGATTTACGAGGGGATAAAATTACTTGCTGGGACGGTGTGAGAAATTATCAGGCGCGCAATTTCATGCGGGATCAAATGCGCATCGGGGACGGGGTGTTGTTTTATCACAGCAACATCGAACCGATCGGAATTGCCGGCATGGCAACGATTATCAAAGAGGGCTATCCCGATTATACCGCGTGGGATCCCAACGATCGGCACTATGACCCCAAAAGCCTTGCCGCAAATCCGACCTGGTATATGGTGGATGTGGAATTTGTAAAGGCCTGTCGCGAAGTGATTACGTTAAAGAAGTTGAAAGACATTCCCAAATTGCAAAAGATGATGGTGGTGCAGCGGGGTGCTCGACTTTCAGTCCAGCCGGTTATACTGACGGAGTGGAGGATAATCGTTTGCCTTCCAGAATGGGGTAGATAAAAAATGCTGATAGCGGGACGACTGCCGGACCATATCCGGCCTGTTACTTACGAAATCCATGTAACGGTGGATCTGGAACAAAAGAGTTTCTCGGGCGATGTGGCAATTGATATTCAACTGACAAGGCCGGTTGAGGCTATCACCCTTCATGCCCTGGGGCTTAAAATTGAGGATGCCCAAAGGGAAAACGGCGATCACGCCTACATTGCGCCCGATTCGGCGAGTGAAACGGTAACGCTTCATTTTGCGAATCCGACTCCGGCAGGGGCCGAACGCCTTTCTCTCTCTTTTTCCGGAACATTAAACAAGCAGTTGCGCGGCCTTTACGAGGCCCACGCCCATAGCGAACTCTATGCCTTTACACAGTTTGAAGCGACCGACGCCCGGCGGATGTTTCCCTGTTTTGATGAGCCGGGGATGAAGGCCCGTTTTAAACTTTCTGTTACCCTTCCATCGCAGCTCACGGCGATTTCTAATATGCCGGCTGTCGAGGAAGAGACCGACGGAAAGATGAAGACGGTTCTCTTTGATACGACCCCAAAAATGTCCACCTATCTGCTTTGTCTGGGGGTGGCGCGGCTTGAAAAGAAAGAGATCAAGGTGGGTGATACGCGCGTTTCGGTATGGGCAACGCAAGGAGCGAAGCGACCCAGCGCACACAGTGCGCGAGAGGGGGAAGCTTCAACCCCTATAACAGGGCAGCTTCATCTGTCTTCCTTTGCCTTAAAGGTCACATCGGGCGTGCTCCCCCTTTTGAATGATTACTTTGATCTTCCGTATCCGTACCCGAAGTTAGACCTGGTGGCGGTGCCGGACTTTGCCATGGGGGCGATGGAGAACTGGGGGGCAATCTTCTTTCGCGACTCAAGGCTTCTATTGGATGAAACGCTTGCCTCTACGGGAACAAAGCGGGGAGTGGCCAATGTGATTACCCATGAGATTGTCCACCAGTGGTTCGGAAATTTAGTGACGATGGCCTGGTGGGACGACCTTTGGTTGAATGAATCCTTTGCCACCTGGCTTGCCGTAAAGATCGTGGATCAGTGGATGCCCGAATGGAACGCCTGGGTGGAGTTTCAACAGGAAAAGCAGATTCCGCTGTCGGTGGACGCCTTAAAGAGCACCAGGGCTATTTGCGCGCCGGTCGAAAACACTGCCCAGATTGAGGAGATGTTTGATGCCTTAACCTACGAAAAGGGGGCGGCCTGCCTTCGGATGATCGAGCATTTTTTAGGAGAGGGCCCGTTCCGCGATGGGATTCGCCAATATATGAGAAAACATCAATTTGAGAATGTCACGGCGGCGGTCCTCTGGGAGGAGTTGTCTATCTCCTCCGGCCAACCGGTTGCTCAAATTGCCCAGGATTGGTTTACCCAGGCAGGTTTTCCGATGGTCACAATCGGCGCCTTATCCCCACGGGAAATCACGCTGACGCAGCGGCGATTCTTTGGCGAAGGCGCACACGCCGATTCGACCCTCTGGCATATTCCCTTTACTTTCAAATATCGGGATGCCGATGGCGAACATCATCAGAGGGTGTTACTCAAAGATCAGATGACGCCTGTCCTGTTACCCGGGAAGGGCCCTATCGAATGGCTTTATGGCAACGCAGAGGAGAGCGGGTTTGTCAGGGTCGGTTATGATCCCGCGATAAAAGAGAATCTCATTCGGGTGATTCCGAATGCGCTGACTTCCACAGAGCGGATCGGTTTACTAAATCACCTCTGGGCGCTTTGCGTCAGCGGTGATCTGTCCATGGCCGATTTTATGGATACCCTCTGCCGGTTTAAAGGGGATCAGACCCGCGTGGTGGTGGAGGCATTGGGATCGTATTTAGAGACCCTTTACAATCAAATGGTTCTTGCGGCGGATCGCCCCCGATTCGCCAAACGGGTCTCTGATCTTTTTAATCCCCTCTGGGAGGAACTGGGATGGGATGCAAAACAGGATGAAGAGGATGAGCGAAGGTTAACCCGTGCTTCTATTCTCTGGGCATTGGGGGCGTTCGCCTGCGATGAGGAGATTTTAGCCGAACTTCCACGACGGCAGCAGCGCTACTGGGCAAAACCCGAATCGCTTGACCCGACGCTTGCGACTCCGCTGATTCGGCTCTGCGCCAGGGTGGATGGCGGGACGCGGTTTGATACCTATCTGAATAAATTTAAAATGGCTGCGACCCCCGAAGAGCGCGACCGTTATTTAATGGCGCTGGCCGATTTTTCAAAGCCCTCCTTGGCGCAACAACTGTTGGAGTTTTCCTTATCGGATTCGGTTCGTTCACAAGATGTCTGGAAACCGGCGCGGTATCTTTTAGCCAACCCTTTGGCGCAAGAAGTCGCCTGGGCGTTTATCAAAGGGCATTGGGGGGCATTGAAGGAGAAAGGGGGAAGTGTCGGCGCCCAACGCATGATTCAGGGCGCCCGGCATCTCTGGCGGCGCGATTTACAAATGGAAGTTGCGCAATTTTTCAGTGCGCCAGAAAATAAAGTGGCCGCCGCCGAACGGGCGCTTGCCCAAACATTAGAATTTATGGAGCTCGGCGTCCGATTTAAAGCGCGCTGTCGGAAGGCATTATCGGATTGGATGGGAGGTGGCTGATACGGGGCTCATATAAAATCTGTATTACATTGCCATCCGGATCAGCGATATAGAGGGAGTAACTTCCATCCCGATGCCGTCTCGCCTGCTTTAATATCGGGACGCCAGACTGTTTCATCTCTTCGGCCATCCTGTCAACCGCCGATTCATTCTCCGCAATCAATCCAAAATGATCGAGACGCCCTTCCGGCTGAAGGGTTTCGCCTTCAGGAAGCTGATGCAGGGCCAGGTTGTCTGGGCCGAAGCTTAAGTAGAGATTAAGCGGATCGGGTTCCCAGACGACCTTCATTCCAAGAAGCCCCTGATAGAAGCGGCGCGACCTCGCAAGATCGCTCACCTTTAAGGCCAAATGCCTTAAGCTTAAAAGCGGAAGCGGTTTTTTCTCTTTGGGCAACGACATATTTTTAAAGGCTGTGGGTCGCCCTACAATAATTCGATCAATACCTCAAGGCTCTCCTCGGCGCCATAGGAGACGCGGGAGAGATCGCGATACGGCATCCGCAACAGATCCTGGCTGCCGATGTTTCCCTGCCTCCTATAAAGCTCACCCAGCCAGATCAGACGCTCTCCAACGCGAACCTGTCTTGCGATCGTTTCAATCTCTTCCGGATGGATATGGTATTCTACGCCGAGATGTTCCGCGGTCTCTCCATTCGCCATTCTTTGCAGTATCCCCTGATTTCTCCTCATCGGAGCCGTGATGGGAGAGACATCCACAAAGACATCGTCTCCCTCCACCTTAACCGGAAAACATTGAACCCTCATCGCAGGCTCATCCGCCAGCGCGCCGTCTTCGACACGAAATTGCCAGAGGTGCCAGGGACAGGTCACAATCCCCTCCTTGATCCACCCCTTAGCCAGCGGCCCCCCTTCATGTAGGCAGCGATTGTCCATCGCGTAGACCCAATCGTTCGACTTAAACAAAGCAATTTCACGACCTTCTATTTCAATGACCTTGCCTTTTTGCAGCGGTATTTCATGAACGGTGGCCACTTTAACAAATTCAGGCGGCATCTTTATCCCTTTTACGAAGGCTCTATCGGATGTTCACAAACTCTATGTATTCTCTGGTTCTATTTTACCGTCCACCATTTTAACCAATCGGTCTGCCCGACGAGAGAGCGCTTCATTGTGTGTCACCAGAACAAAGGTCATCCCGAACTGCCGATTTAAGCTTTTAAGGAGAATAAAGACCTCCTCGCTGGTCTGGCTGTCCAGATTGCCGGTCGGCTCATCGGCCAATATCACATCAGGGTGTTGCACCAGCGCCCTCGCCAGCGCAACCCGTTGTTGCTCTCCACCAGAGAGCTGCCCGGGCTTATGATGAAGGCGATCTGACAGCCCCACCGATTCCAGCATCTCCTCGGCGCGAACTTTTATTTCCTTTGGACCGATTCGTTGAATGAGGCCCGGCATCATCGTATTTTCCAGGGCGGTAAATTCGGGGAGCAGGTGATGGAACTGGAAGACAAACCCAACCTTGCTGTTTCTAAACGTAGCCAGTTCGGCGTCAGAGGCAGAGAAGAGGTCTGCGCCATTAAAAAAAATCTTTCCGGACGTCGGGCGATCCAATCCCCCCAGGAGATGAAGAAACGTGCTTTTGCCTGCGCCAGAGGCCCCCACAATCGCAAGCATCTCCCCTTTTTGAATGGAGATCGTTACCCCTTTTAAAATCGTCAATTCCCTTCCGGCCATGGGGAACGACCGGGTCAGATCAATAACGTCAATCATGCCGTTTCACAACAAGCCGCATCATTCATAGCGGAGCGCCTCGGCCGGATCAATCCTCGCAGCCTGCCATGACGGATAGAGGGTGGCGAGAAAACCGATCAGAATCGCCGACAAGGAGACAAGCGTCAGATCCAGGAGTTCGATCTTAACCGGCAACTGGCTAATATAATAAATATCACTTGGCAGGGAATAAAATTTCTGGAGCGCCTTGCAGACGGCCACACCTAACGGAATGCCGAGAGTGGCTCCGATTCCCCCAATGATCACCCCTTCTAACATAAAGATGCGCATGATCGACTCCCGGGTCGCCCCCATCGCCTTTAAGATGGCAATCTCTCGACTCTTCTCGATCACCGTCATGGTCAATGTGCTGACAATGTTGAATGAGGCGACCAATATAATCAGGACCAGGACGATGAACATCATGATCTTCTCTAACTGCAGGGCGGAGAAGAGGTTTCGATTCAACTTCTTCCAATCCCGTGCCTGGTAGGGAAACCCTAAACTTTTCTCAATTTGGGCCGCTATCTGATCGGCGAGGAAGATATCATCCACTTTAACCTCAATACCGGAGACCTCGTCCGCGAGGTTAAAGAAGGCCTGCGCCTCCTTGATTGATATGTAGACCAACGTGCTGTCATATTCAAACATGCCGGAATCAAAAACCCCCACCACGTGAAACTTTCGTATCTTTGGGGTAAACCCCATCGGATCAGTCAGCGATTCTCTCCCTTGGCCCACCGGAGAGACAACGCCGATTTTATCTCCCAGAAAAACCCCCAGGCGCCCCGCCAACTCTTTGCCGATAATGATGCCCGGCAGAATCTTTTCTCCCTGGACCTCTCCCTCGATTCTTGGAGGAGTGGTTAAGAATTCCAGTTTCCCCTCCACGATATTTTTTCCAAGGTCCGTAACCCTGGCCTCGCTCTGTGGGCTGATGCCGCGAAGCACGACTCCGACCACGTTTGTATCCGACGAGAGAAGGACCTGCCTGAAAATAAAGGGGGTGGCGGCCACGACATGGGGGATTGCAACCGTTTCTTCAATCAGTGCGCGATAGCCGGAAAGATTGTCTCTCGCCCGGTCGTTGATCACAATGTGGGAATTGGTTCCGAGTATTTTTGCGCGCAGGTCTTCAGAGAATCCGGTCATCACGGCAAGCGTAGCAATCAACGCCGCCACCCCCACCGTGATACCGCCGATCGAAACCAAGGTATTGAGAGAAACGCCCCGCCGTCGTCGCTTGGCCTTCAGATACCGTAGTCCTACAAAAAATTCATACGGAAGCGGCATTCGTTTTATGATTCCGGCTTCAATTGCGGGAAGAGAATCACGTCCCGAATGGAGCTTTGGTTGGTAAGGAGCATGACCAGCCTGTCAATCCCAATTCCTTCCCCGGCCGTCGGGGGCATCCCATGCTCCAGCGCGTTTAAATAATCTTCATCCATCCGATGTGCCTCGACATCTCCCTTCTCCCGTTGCGCCATCTGGGACAGGAATCGGGCGCGCTGGTCTTCCGGATCGTTTAGTTCAGAGAAACCGTTGGCAACCTCCCTGCAGGCAATGTAGAGCTCAAACCGTTCCGTTAAATCGGGACGGTCTTTCTGACGCCTGGCCAAGGGGGACATTTCGGTAGGATAGTCGGTGATAAAAATTGGGCCGGTCAGGTTCGGCTCCGCCACCGCGCTAAAAAGATTGTCTAACGTGCTGTAATGGGACTCCCCTTCTTGCACCCGCACATTCGACTGACGCGCAAGCGCGATCACTTTTTCTGGATCGGCCAGCGCTTCTTGCTTTACATGAAGCGCGCTTGCAATGGCGTCGATATACGAAAGGCGCCGCCAGGGGGGGGTAAGATCGATCTGTGTCCCCTGATAATCAAAGGTTAAACTCCCAAGAAGCGGTTTTGCGATGGAGGTGATGAGCTGCTCGGTAAACGTCATTAAGTCGTTGTAATCGGCATAGGCCATATAAAATTCGAGCATCGTAAATTCGGGGTTATGGATGGTCGAGATTCCTTCATTTCTGAAATTTCGGTTAATCTCAAAAACGCGTTCGAATCCTCCGACAATCAACCGCTTTAAGTAAAGTTCCGGGGCGATCCGAAGATAAAGATCGACACCGAGGGCATTGTGGTGTGTGACGAAGGGCCGGGCTGCGGCCCCTCCCGGAATCGGCTGCATCATCGGAGTTTCCACCTCGATGAAATCATGCCGGTTGAGAAACTGGCGGATAGCATCAATGATCTTTCCACGCCGGATGAAAACCTGTCGAATCTCGGGGTTCGCGATCAGATCCACATAACGCATGCGATAGCGCAGCTCGACATCGGTCAGGCCGTGCCACTTCTCCGGGAGGGGCCGAAGCGCCTTTGCGAGCAAGGTTAACTCCCTTGCCTGTAAGGTCAGCTCATCGGTCTTGGTGCGAAAGAGTACCCCTTCTACCCCCACATGATCGCCGATATCGAGTTTTTCAAATAAATCAAAACCGGCCTCTCCCAGATAATCTTTTTTAAAATAGACCTGCAGGCGACCCGTGGCGTCTTGAAGATGCGCAAAGGCCGCCTTTCCAAACCGGCGAAGCGAGACCATTCGTCCGGCAATTTTATAAGAGCCGGGCTGCGTCTCCAACAACGCCGCCCCTTCATATTTTTCAACAATCTCTGAAAGAGGAACCTTTCCCTCAAACCGGACACCATACGGCTGAATACCTCCCGCGCGAAGGGCATCCCGTTTTTTCATCCTTTGAACGATCTGGTCGCCGGTTTCATCCATCAACAGGTCTCAATCAATGAGGGCATTATAGGGAATCACGCTAAAAGGGGTCAACTTGGAATCGAGACTCTTAGAACCGAAACCTCTAGCAGGTCGACGGAAAACGCCCCTTGTTGTGGGCAGGCTGCTCAAAAAGCCCCATATGCAAGACCGCAGGGATCGAGGAAACCGCAGCGTACTTACGCAGTACGTGAGGACTTCCGAGAGCCCGAGAACGCAGCAGATGGACTTTTTCAACAGCCTGCTAGAACCGAGACCCTTGATGCGGCGCAAAGGCATAAAGGTCGCCATCATGAGAGCCGACATAGACCGTCCCGTCTTCCCCGATCGCCGGGATGGAAGAGGCGGCATGGCCCGGGCGGTATTGCCAAACGACAGCGCCTTCAGGACTGAAGGCATAAAGATAGCCGTTATTCGAGCAGATCAATATGAGGCCGTCTGGGGAAATCACAGGGGTCGCATCTTCAATACTTCTCACCGGATACCGCCATTTTAGTTTTCCATCGGAAGTAATAGCATAAATATCCGCATTAAGCGATCCGACATAAACCGTTCCATCATTCCCTACCGTCGGGGCAGATGAAAGGGGTCTTTCTGTCGGAAACCGCCAAATAGCCTTTCCATCCTTCGAGATACGATAAAGGCCTCCATCGTTTGAGCCGACATAAATTCCCTGATCCGATCCATCCGCCGGAGAGGCAAGCGGGCTGTTCGCGTTAAACTTCCAGGCTAATTTCCCATTTTTGGAAAACGCATAGAGGTGGCCATCCTCCGAGCCGATATAAACAAAGTGGTTGATCATCGGTTTTGAATCGATCGAAACGCCAACTTTATACCGCCATTTTAACCTTCCCTCAAAATCGACCGCATAGAAAAAGCCATCGTTTGAACCGAAATAAATGGTTCCATCCCCGTCAACTACCGGGGAAGAGAGTACCTCCTTATCGGTGGGATAACGCCATTTTACATCTCCGGAAGGGGTAATGGCATAAAGATGCCGATCGACAGACCCAACAAAGATCGTTCCATCGGCTCCAATCGTTGGCGCCGATTTATTGAAGATTACAGGCTTAAGCTGGGCGATCTTCTGCCGCCAGATAAGCGTGCCCTCTCGCCGAATGGCATACAGAAAACCGTCTGCGGAACTGACATAAATCGTGCCATCTGCGGCGATCGACGCCCTTGAAAAGATGGTATTGCCCGTGGCGTAGGTCCATTTCACCGGATTGTCAATACCCTGGGAGACAAAAATGCCGCCGGTCTCTTGCGTTTCAGCGACAAAGACCTTCTCGCCGGAAAAAAGGGAGACAAATATGGTCAGGAACACCTTGATCATTGTTTCATCTCTCTCACATTATTAAAGATGAAGAATCAAAACACGAAAATTGATGAAGAATCAAGGGCAAAAAACGATGAGATATCTATGGCTTCTCCTCCGGGGCTTCTCCTCCGG
>CAYJWQ010000057.1:0-1765 GCA_964373895.1 uncultured Nitrospirota bacterium | reverse complement strand
AAGGGCAAAAAACGATGAGATATCTATGGCTTCTCCTCCGGGGCTTCTCCTCCGGCATCTGGAAACCTGCTCGCCCAGAAAGGTATTGAAGAACGGTCCGAACCACGGGACGCTTGATCCTTAGACGGTCACCGTGATTTCATTCGAGCGCCTCCCCGCCGCGTCGACGAGGACGTACGAGAACAGGCCGTGACGCCCGCCGAGAAAATTGACGAAACGACCATCGTTTAAGGTCGTTATCAGCCGCGTGCCGTTGCGCCAGATGCCCACCTTCGGACCCTCACCCCCGCGAAAGGTCAGATCGACATAGGCGTTGCCGTAGCGCGTGCGCCATGCGCGTCCGCGAAGCTCGAATGCCAAAGGCTCCCGATCGACCGGCGCGATGCCGAGGATTCGGTACACCTCGGAAGCCATTGTGCGCGCGCTCTTGTGCACAAACGGATCCTGCCAGGGCTCCATGGCGGAGTAGGCATGGGTGAAAAGCGCCATCCACGACTCGCCCACCAGTGTGGTGTACTCCGCACTGTAGTCCTCACGTTCCCACCACGTGTGCGTATCAGCCCCGCTGCCGTGGAAAAGGCGCATGATCGCGGATTTCTGCGCGTCGGACAGCGGCAGGCCGTAGTCCACGGCATGAGCGATTTCCGCGGAGAGGACCTCGCGCGCGGAATCGGGTTTGCCCTTGAGACGGACGTCGATCTTGATCCTCCCGTCGCTCCAGAACACGCCGGCGGTCATAAAACGCCCCTGCGGCTCGCCGAACCAATACGACGGCCGCGAAATCGCATGCCCCTCTTCATCGCCGCAAACCAGGTGTGGATTCAGTGGCCGGCGCTCGCCGGCGTCCGCGATGATGAGCCCCTCCCTGGCCTCACGCTCGCCGAACGTCCCGTCGTTTAAGTCATCCCAACTGATCGGGACAGGGAATCGTGGCAGGGCGTCGATGCGCTCCCATGGAAAAGCGATGTAGCTTGGAGATCCCGGCTTAAACACGGGTAGCAATATCGCGTTCTGCGTCTTAGTCCCTTTAAGAACCCACTTGCCGTTACCGACGACTTCGTTAGGCATGATCCCTTCTCCTATTCGTTTATAGTGCCCGTGAGATGCTGTTAGCGCTGGACCCACTCGTTGGAAGCTATTGCCCTTAATCCACCGCCTAATATCGGGGATGGAGGATTTCATCGATTTTTGAGGTTAAAATCCCCATTCAGCATTTTCTTGCTTGTGAAAAAAGGTGTTGGTCCGCTTCATATTCAAAAAAGGGCATTTTGATCTCCTTTCTGGACAAACCTCTCCCTTGATGCCTCATTCCCATTTCCGATATCTCTTCTCTTGTCCCCTCTCGCGTGCCTATCCTGCCGGTAACTGTCATCCCCCTATTACTTTTTTTCTCCTCATACTGGAAAGGCAAAATCTCTGGGGCGGCAATTCATTCACCTCCTTGGTGATAGTTGTTTTTCGCAAACTCATACTATCATCCTTATTTCATAAGGCCAAGGAGGTTTTTTACTTTTTTTGATGGCGGATTAAGGCCCATACATATCCTTGTATTCTCAAAAGCGTTGTAAGATAATGCGGTCGCATTTCGGAAGGGAAATAACTTTGAACCCTTTACTATCCGGTATTCGGGATAATTACCGCCGCGGGAGTGTTGGCGATTTTCTAAAAGAGAAAATCAAAAACGGCTCCGAGATTTCCATCGTCTCCGCCTACTTCACCATCTACGCCTTTGAAGCCCTTAAAAACCAACTGTGGGTCGTCTAGT
>CAYJWQ010000056.1:5143-12005 GCA_964373895.1 uncultured Nitrospirota bacterium | reverse complement strand
CTTAGGGATGGTCCATCCACTTCCAGAGGTACTGATAGGCAAAGAGATTCATCCTGCCTGCGTCGCGGCAGGCAGGCCGCGGTAACGCCACCAGATTCGAAAGCAACCAGCCAAATTTGGATTTCAGTTGCAGGTAACGCAAAATCAGAATTGCAATCAGCGCCGCCCAGTCCTGGATCTTGACCGTATTGGCCGAGACACCCACGTGGGGCCACAATTTCCATATGAGAGGGTTCTCCTCCAGATAGAGAGGCCCTGGCAGATTTTCCGCAGTGAATGGGCACAGCCCAACTGGCAGAAGGGCATGGCAAAAGACTGGCCCCAAGAGCTGAAACCTTTGGCGTGACGCTCGGATCCGGTCTCTTTGACCCGCTTTTCAACCTCGATTCTCGGAAACAGTTGCAGGATTTGGCCGAATATGCTACAGACTTTCATAGGTTGAGTCCTCCCTTAGGTTGTGGGTGAACATCGGGAAAGTGTTTCCCCCATCATGCCGCGAGGGGCTCAATCTTCATAATTTATTTTGGACAAGAGCGTTGTAAAACACGGGTTTCCAATAAACGGCATGGCTTTGTCTTTCATCTATCACTTACGCATCCAGAGACAGACGCCATGGATCGTGTGGATCGGATTTCTGTTTTTGATCCTCACGCCGACCCCATCTTCGGCCATTCCGGCCTTTGCCAGAAAATATGACCTCTCCTGCGGCTCTTGCCACACCAAGCCCCCTCGGCTGAATCCCTTTGGAGAGGCGTTCCATATGGCCGGCTTCCAGATTCCACAAACCAACGAGGGGGAAATTCGCAGGAAACGTCAAATCGGAAGAATCTGGTCCGAAACCGATCTTTTAAACATCTTTTCCATCAGGATGCCCGGAAACTTTATAGAAGCCGCAAGTGGCGGGGATCGCCCGGAATCCAACCTCGCCTTTGGGCAGAAAATAGAAATATATCTGGCCGGGACATTGACCCAGGAAGTCAGCTATTTCTTGAACCTGGTCAGGGAGTCTCGTCAAATCGTGGGGTCGGGAACTCAAATGCGGGAGGAATCCGGGTTTGACTTGGGGAAGGAATTCTTCCTGATGATCAATCTGCAATCATTTCTCTCCGGGGGACATGGCGGATTACACGGTACGGATCGCATGATTCATGGTCCCATGATTATGGTGGGGAAGATAGACCCCTCCACGAACTTTTCTTATCCAACAAACCGACAGATGATAGGAAATTTCCCTGGCCAGATCGAGTCGTCCGCCATTCGGAGATTTACGTTGACCCCTTACGCCTTTGGCGTCAAATTTTTCGGGATTACAACCGGCCAGAAGAATGCCATCGAGGTCACCCGGGGGGCGCTCTACAATACTTCTGGAGATTTGGGGCTGGATGTCCATGCCATGGCCGGCCCGTGGTTTATCCAGGCCGGGCTGATGCAGGGACTTTTCGAAGATGCCGCAGATGTCAACCAGAAGAAGGATCCGTATCTGATGGTGAGAATGAACTTTGGGGGCGAGCGATATCAATCCGGAAGCGTGTCGGGCCTGGCCTATCGGGGGAACGACACAGCACGTGTAGAGGGCGCCCTGGTCGATTGGATGCGGTATGGCGTTGCGGCCAACATCCGGCGCCGGCATCTCGACCTCTATGGGGCCGTGATCTGGGATCGGTTGATCAACCTGCCTAATGTGAGCGACTTTGATAAGACGGCGTTGGGGGCCACCGTGGAAGGAGACTATCTGATATCGGACCGGTGGATGATCTCGGCCCGTTATGACCAGATGAACGCCGGCGGGCCGATCCAGCAAAAAGCCGATGGGAAAGTCGTCTCGCTTCAGGCGCGGTTCTATCCGCGGGAGAACCTATCCTTTTTTCTACGGGATAGCGTAAATGTAGAAGCGGTTACCCAGAATCCTTTACAAAACTTCCGCCATCTGACGGCCGTGGGAATCGATCTTGTCTTTTAACAGGGTGAGGGAAAAGGTCCATCTGCTGCGCTCTCACATCGCTCGCAATCCTCACGTACTTTATAGTACGTTCCGGTTACTTACTCGTTCGGGCCTTGCATCTGGGACCTTTTCCCTCACCCTGTTACGTCAGATGGTTTCCGATAACCTATTAGTGGGGAAGGCGATGCGACGCTTTAATCTGTGGATCGGAATGGCGGCCATTTTATTCCTCGGCGCCGGGGCAGCGATGTCAGCCTCGTCAGCCGATCCTTCACATAAAATGCATCAGATGGGAGAAATGGCCGCCCCGCCGGAGGAGATTCAAGGGGAGATGGATGTTCACCTGGGGAAGATGACGTATCAGATGGCCTGTATTCACTGTCATGGAGGGGCTGGAAGAGGGGATGGTCCGGCCTCTATTTTCATTGGCCCTTTCTCGCATCCCCGTCCGAATGACTTTACACTGGGCCGCTTTAAGTTCCGATCCACAGATTCTGGCCAGCTTCCGATGCTGTCAGACCTGATGCGGACGATTCGCGAGGGGATTCCGGGCTACATGCCCTCTTTCCGAAATCTGGGGGAAGAGGGGATCCGTCAGGTCGCGTTGTACATTGCGAAGCAATTCATAAAAAAAGAGCTTCCCACCGAAACCACCATCAAGTATGTAGATCATGTGGGCCCTTATACCTATTCTGTCGAGAGTGTGAAACGGGGTCGAGAACTTTATTCTGAACTCGGATGCGGTCAGTGTCATGGGACAGATGGCAGAGGCATCCACGATCGTCTGCTGGACGACCGGGGGCTTTCCATTATGCCGGTGGATTTGACACGTCAGGAGACCTTCGGGAATGGCATCTCTCATGAGGATATCTATCGGACCACCATGACCGGCCTGGATGGGACGCCGATGCCAAGCTACGGTGATTTCTTCAAAGGGAGGGAGGAGAACGCCTGGGACTTAGTTCACTTTATCCTCTCGCTTCAGGGACGGTAGGGGTCTCGAAATAGATGAGAAGGCTATTTCCCCTCATCGCCTTTTTCTTCCTTTGTGTTTCTTCCTGTACCCCCCATTATCAACTCAAATCTCTGCGGGAAGAGATACGGCACATTCAATCCAAACGACTCTCGATCACACTGCCGGATGGCTATCACGATTATCGCGGGGCCATCCATGTCCACTCTTTCCTTTCTCATGACAGCCAGGGGACTTACGAGGAAATCCTCTATGCGGCCCGTGCGGCCGGGGTTTCCTTCCTGATGATGACTGATCATGATTCCCCCCGCATCTTCCAGGAAGGCCTACGAGGAATGCATGACGGCATCCTTGTCATCCAGGGGATGGAAATCAGTAAGGGGTGCGGCAGTCGCCCCTGCGCCTCCCTGTTGGCTCTAGGTCTTTCTTCCTATTTTGATCATCAATCATTCACCCTCAAGGAGACGATTGAGGAGATAGAACGACAAGGGGCGCTTGCCTTTATCGCGCATCCGACGGGGTGGCATGAATCGGAATTAGAGTCGCTGACAGGGATGGAGATTTACGATATCCTTGATGACGCCCTTGATAAAAAATGGCAATTCCCAAAGCTATTTTTTGATCTTCTTTATTCGCATAAAAAATATCCTGAAGAGGTATTCCTGTCCATACAGGATTATCCCCGTTCGCATCTTGCCCTTTGGGATCGGCTGCAAAAAATAAAAAAGATCGTCGGCATTGCCGGCAACGATGCCCATCAGAATGTGAATATCCTCGGACGTCAGGTCGATCCTTATGTCATGAGTTTTAGATTTGTCTCCACGCATCTTCTGGCGCGCGAGTTGACGGAGGCCTCCGTTCTGGCCGCGCTGAAGGAGGGTCATGCCTATGTGGCGTTTGACCTCCTGGCCGATCCCACTGGATTTTTCTTCACGGCCTCTTCTCATGGGAAAGAGACCGTGATGGGAGAGTTAAGTAAGTTCACCCCCGGCCAGACCATCACCGTCCAATCTCCGCTGGAAGGCATTATCGTATTGCTCAAAGATGGCAAACAGATCGCCCAATGCAGATGCGCATCCTTGACCTATCCAATAGAGGGTCCCGGCGTCTATCGCGCCGAGGTTTTTCTTAAAATCCAACACCGCCTACGGCCCTGGATTTTCTCCAACCCGATTTATATCCGATAAACCTCGTGTATAATAAAAATAAAGGAGAAAGGGATGGTCCCTCTTTTGCTTTTGGCGTTTATCCTGGTCGGAATGGATGTTGCTGCTTCCGAGCCAGAAAGTACTATTTTAATGGCGGGCGCCGCCGCATACACCATCACGCCGGTGGATGAGACGGGGAAGTTGTGGGAAGAGGCGTATCAAGATGTTAATCACAACGGTCGCTATGATGCGCCCGACCCTTCCAACCCCACCCATCCCCATGACCCTTTCACCGACGAAAATGGCAACGGCAAGTGGGATGGACCGTACCTTGCCGGTTTTCATCACAAAGAATCGTACTATACCGCAACGGGGGTGCACGACCCCCTCTGGGCGCGCGCCTTGATTATCCAGCAGGGGAATACCCGCGTCGGTTTTCTCGCATTGGACCTCATCGGCTTTTTTTATCCGGAAGTGGAACAGATACGTCTCCGTGTGGCCGACCTACACCTCGGCTATCTGATTGTGGCGAGTACGCATACCCATGGAGCTCCCGACAGCCTGGGCCTATGGGGCCCCAATCGCCTCACGGATGGAAAAGACCCGCGTTTTATCGAACACATTTTTAAACAATCAGAATTGGCCATCAGAGAAGCGAGCCGAAGGCTGACCCCGGCCCGTATCAGGTTCGCCTCCATAGAGCCACCTCGTCAGTTTGGAAGGCTGATAAACGACCTGCGCGATCCGATCGTCATTGATTCTAAAATTCTCGTAATGGCCGTGGATGATGAAAAGGGCCGCGCCATTTCCACCGTGGTTAACTGGACACCCCATCCGGAAACCCTTGGCGGCGCCACGTCGTTGATTACCTCCGATTTTCCACACTACATCAGGCAAGGAATCGAAAAGGGAGGTTTTACGGTTAAAGGAAAAAGGTGGAGAGGGAGGGGAGGGACTACCCTCTATTTCAGCGGGGCAGTCGGCGGGTTGCTAAGCACGCTTAGACTTAAAGTAAAAGATGAAGTAGGAAGCCTGATACCAGAAAGATCATGGGATATTGTAAGAAGAATAGGCGAGATTGTGTCGGCTGCCGTCTTACAGGGCATCAACGATCAGCAGGCCGTACCGATCCGGGAAATCCGTGTTGCAAGAAAACGGTTTTTTATCCCCCTTGAAAATAAATTGTTTAAGCTTCTGATCGCAAGAGGGGTCATCCAAAGGGGAACCTACACAAACGGCAGTTTCGCTGGTCTGGAAGGGGAAGATCTCTTTACGGAGGTTGGCCTGGTGAGTTTCTTAAATTCCGATCACGCGGTTGCGCAATTTGTGACGGTTCCCGGAGAGCTCTTTCCTGAAATAGCCATCGGGGGATATTTAAGCGACGGCGCCACCTGCTGGAAGGTCAGCCAACGTAAACTTAAACTTCATGGAAAAGGACGAGAGCGGATCGGCGCGGCCAATCCCGGCGTGCCGACAGAGCCGGTCCTTAAGCAACATATGCGGGCGAAATACAAATTTATCATCGGACTCGGGAATGATGAACTCGGCTATATTGTTCCGGCCAATGACTTTGTTCCGCCTGTTTTAGAGCCCACGCCCCATTATGGAACCGATCGATGCGGTGATTCCGATCACTACGAAGAGGGCATGTCGGTGGGGCCGAAGGCCGCGCCACGGATCGCCGATGCCATCGTTCAGTTATTGGAGCAGGGGCATGCGCAGTAAACAGGGCCTTTTCTTAGTCTGTCTACTTGCTGGATGCCTTTCGATTGATACCACTCCCCTTGAAAATCAACGGGCTTATCTTACGACAAAATCTTCCTTGTCCCACATCGCGCCCTTTGAGGGGATGCCCCTTCCCTTCCTGGCCGGGGCGGCGCGCGTCGATATTACGCCGCCCATCGGCACACCGCTTGCCGGTTATGGGAACCGTAAAGGACGGGGCGCAACCGGCGTTCACGATCGGATTTATACAAGGGCCTTGGCCATTAGTAACGGCAATCAGACGGTCATTATCATCGCGAACGATCTGCTCGCCATCACCAACGAAATGCGCCAAGCCGTCTATGCGGAGGTTTCCGGAGAGATCCCCATCTCTCCGGACGCCCTGATGATCTCCGCCAGCCATACCCATTCCGGATCGGGCGGAATTGGTCAAAAGCGGATGGAGACGCTGGCGACAGGCCCCTATCATCCGGACGTTTTCAGAGAGACCGCCCATCGGATGGCGCTGGCAGCCCGATCCGCCTATCAAAAAATGTCCCCCGCCCAAATGGCCTTTGCAAAAACATCCGCCCCCACTCTCATTCGCAATCGCATGATTAAAAATGGCCCCACCGACCCTGCCCTCGACACCCTCATATTCAAGACCTTTGATCAAACGATCTATCTCATCAATTTCTCGGCCCACCCGACCATTCTCAATGCCAAGAATTTTCTCATTTCTGGCGATTTTCCAGGGGTCATCGAATGGAAACTGGAGCGGGACGACAACGTCATCGCCCTTTACACCGCCGGCTCGGTTGGGGATATGGGCCCCCGCCCTCCCATCGAAGGAGACGCATTTCCGAAGGCCCAGGCGATGGGGGAGGCGCTGGCAGATGCGGCGCTTCTTGCCTTAAAGGAAATCCCTTATCAGAGGCGCATGATCATTGGATCCCGACTTGCAGAGGTGCCTCTTCCCCCTCCCCAGATCAAGGTCGGAAAACGACAACGGCTGGCCTCCCCCCTCGGCCGTCTTCTCTTAGATTCGGAGACGACACTTCAGGTCATTCGCCTCGGCGATCTTATCCTTGTGGG
>CAYJWQ010000056.1:0-5043 GCA_964373895.1 uncultured Nitrospirota bacterium | reverse complement strand
CATCTCCTGCCGTTCATCCTGGCAATAGTCCTGTCGGGATGTCTTTCTTATAGGACGGAGAGACCCTTCTTCCAAAATGGGGTCCACGAGAAGGAAATCGCCTACTTTGATTACAGCCGCGACACTGTATGGCCACAGATTCAGGCGCAAAAAAACATCGGTCTTTATCAGGTTCTAAAGCTGACCCTCCCCCTTTCATGGAAGGGCGGCCTTAAACGGGAGGCGTCTGAACTCTATTATTACCGGCCAAACGGCGATGGCCCGTATCCGGCCATTGTCATTCTTCCGATCACACAGGGCGATCAATATACGGAAGATTTTGCGATCCACCTTGCCATGGAAGGGTATGCGATTCTTCGATATGAGAGCACGAAAAGTTTTTTGGACGATCCCGACCAGACGCTGGCGGGGGCAACGCAGATTATACGGCATTATATTATTGACGTCAGGCGCGGCATCGATTGGCTTCTGTCCCGGGAAGAAGTGAATCCCAATCGCTTGGGAATGATGGGAATCAGTCTCGGGGCGATCACGGCGAGCGTGGTGATGGAGGCCGACGCCCGAATCAAGGCGGGGGTCTTGATCCTGGGCGGAGGCGATCTTGCCGGAATTATCGACCGATCAAAAGAGGTCTCCTTGATGAAGTTTCGTCAGAGGATTATGGCGCGCGAGGAGATAGATGCAAACGAATTTAGAAAAACGGCCGCTGAAGCATTTAGACCGATTGATCCCCTAACCTATGCCAACCGGTTAGACCCCACGCGCATCTTAATGATCAACGGCTACTTTGATCAGGTCATTCACAGAAGTTTTGTGAAAACCTTCTGGGAGGCGGCCGGACGTCCCAAGCTGATCTTTCTTCCAACCGGACATTATTCGGCTGCGTTCCTGCATAGCTACCTCCGCTCCAAGACATCCCTCCACTTTCAAAAACATCTCCGATAAGAGGAAAATGAACGGAATCACTTTGCCTGCGCAGATTCAGCAGGATCAGGCGCCTGCTCACCTTTCAACCTTTTCCTGATGAAATTCTGGGTAAAACCTTCTTAACAAATGAAATGTCTCAAAGTAATCTATCTGGCCAGGGGCCATCGGCTTTCCTAAATATGCGTAGGTAAGCATTGAACCGAGGGCCGGGAAAAAGATCCTTGAAAGAAGCCCTACAGAACCCATGGCAATAGTGACAAGGTTTTTCTCTCTGTTGGCAAGGGTGAACTCGGCCAGAGTTAAAATGTCCTTCTGATCTCGGGCAAACGTTGCAACCTTGACGATATCCGCGCCTGACGATTTGGCCTTCTCGGCAATCTTATTCAACTCGGTTAAAGCGGGGGTCTGATCAAAGTTGTGATGCGACATAAGAACCAGTTTCCGGGCAGCATGCGCGCGTTCCACCACATCGGGAAGGATAGACTCCGCGGAAAGTTCAATATCAACAGCGCTGACAGTTGGAATGATTTTTTTTAATAGGGCCCATCGCTTCGCTTCTGGTAAATTCCATCTTCCACCTTCACGCTTTAATCGAATCGTCGCTATCGTGGGGAAATAGTGTCCCACTCTCTTGGCCTCTCGAAGAGCATGCTCGGCTGTGAAAGAGGCGTATTGATCTATTCGCAGTTCGGCAATATCAAGCCCATTCTGATTGGCTTCTTTAAGAAGGGTATCAGAGTCTGTATCGCTGAACCCGACGACGATCTTGGGGATGGCCCCCAGCGACAATGGTCCTAATGTAAGCATTGCTTCTCATGATAGCAGAAAAACCGATCTGATCCAATTTGCCATCGCGGCCATCGCAGGCCAGGGGGTTTAGGGCGGCAAGCCTTTTTGTCCTTGATCTTTCATAACCTCGGGTTTATTCTCTAAAAACGGTCTTATTAAGGACCTCAAAATAGAATTGACACCTAACTGTCATTCCCGAACGTTTTTATCGGGAATCTAGAAGGCGTTGACTTTGTGAACTCTGGATTCCCGACTAAACCACTTGGGGATGACAGATCGGTCTGATTAATGTCGTTACAATTAATAAGATTCTCAATAAAACAGGACAAAACCCTGTAGGCATCTCGATGGCGGAAGGGAATTCTTTTCTCAAGGACTTAAAGTTTCTCTTTAGGCTTATTTACGAAGCCCTAAACCGTCTCTTCACCAAAAAGGCCCCTTCTTCCGTTGGATATGAACCCCCCTTCCCTTTCGAAACCGCAGAAAACCCGATTCCCTTATCCGACTTGGACAGCGAAGCGGTCCCTAAAATGGTCACCATGGCCTTCACGGAACTGGCCACGGTCACGGCAATAAAGGCACAGTTGCCGGGCGCCCGCGCGATAGAGCGTGAAGACTATTTTGAGGAATACCTTTTAACGCCGCATCGCTCCCGCGTCCGTGAGCTCTTAACGAGGCATCAAGGGCGCGAGCTTTCTGCCGAAGGCAATACGTTCTTCGTTATGTTTGATAGCATCATTTCCGCCCTGCAGTGGTCGGTAGCCGTTCAAACCAGCCATACACACGATCCAATCGTGACCCCCACCGGACCCCTTCAGGTGAAAATCGGGATCTATTCGGCAAGGCCGCCGGAAAGCGAGGCCGGCTACCATAACAGTTATCGGGGCTACGCAACCTCGCTTGCCGCAATTGCCAATGGGGGACAAATCGTCCTGCCGGGGTCAACGGCGGCGCTGGTAGACGCCGCCCATCTTGCCGATGTAAAACTACATCGCCATAGCGAGACCACCTTAAAAGGCCTAAACAACGACCTGCCGGTGCCGATCTTTGAGCTTTTATACACCAACAGAAAACCGCAACATTTAAGGGATGCCACGCTCGCCCCGAACAATCTTCCCCCTCCACCCGATCTCCTGATCGGACGCGTGGAGTTGCTGGCGGAGGTTCGCGAACACCTCCAGGCAGGACGGGTCACCATCTTAAAGGGAGAGGGAGGCGTCGGGAAAACGGCCCTTGCCCTTGCTGCGGCCCATACGGAAGGGGCCTTTCGCGATGGGGTCGCCTGGCTCAATTGCGAGCTAAAGTTTGGACGAGATGAGTCGCTGCGCCAGATCGCGAGCATCTTTTTCGGCGACCGCATGGAAAGAGAGCCGATCAACCGGTGCCATGATCGCGTTGTAAAATATCTAAGAGAACACGACGCGTTGGTGGTCTTTGACAGTTTTGATGCGATCGCGGGCGACCCGCATCTTCTGCAATGGCTGTTAGGTGTCCGAAATTCCGCCTGTATCTTAATCACAACCCATGTGACGCCTCCCGACCTGCAAGGAGAGGTGATTAACGTACCGCCGCTACCGCGGGATCAGGCGGTGGAGATGCTGATTAAACGGGCCTCCGCAAAGGGATGGAGTGTGTCAGACCCGCAGACGATCGAGCAGCTATGCGATACCGTGGCAGAGGCCCCTCTTGCCATTGAACTCCTCGCGGCACGCATAGAAAAACCGCTTCCGCTTCTTCAAGAGCTGCAAAAGCAGATAGACGATGTGAAGATCAAGGGGGCGAATATACCATTTTGGTACCAAAACATCCTGGCCTGTTTCGCGCTCTCCTATGACGCCCTCCCCCCCCCTGCGCAGGAACTCCTCTTGCGCGTCAGCATTCTTCCAAATGGCGCCGATGGCGAAATGATGACGACGTTCACACCGAACGGGGAGTGGACCCTTCTTGCGGAAGAGATCACCAAGGGGTCTTTATGTCGGGAGACGGGGGGACATTACACCATGCATCCCATGATCCGGAGGTTTGCGATCGAGCATTCTGCAAGCGGGCGAGTTGAAGCTGCCCGCTCTGTCATAAAATTTGCCATCGGCAAACTGGAAAAAACCGAACCGAATGCTGTTCTCCCGACGGTCATTGTCGCCGCCCTCGACTGGATTGAGGTAGAGTGGCGCAATCTGCTTGCCTGCGCTGAAATCGCGTTTGCCGCGGGAGAATGGACGCTGGTGTCGGATCTCTCTTACCATCTCTTCTATTTTTGGACAGTGCGCGGCTATTGGTCTGACGCAGAACATCTCTATAAACAGGCCCTTGCCGGCGCCCGCGCTTCGGGAGATCAGCGCGCGGAGGCGCGCGCCCTCTATAATCTCGATGTGATCTATCAGGCGCAGGGCCGGTGGGCCGAGGCCGAGGCTACCGCAAAACAGAGTCTGGCGATTCATCAAGGGATCGGAGATCGATTCGGAGAAGGGCATGCGCTGGGTCAACTGGCCGCGGTCTACGAGCTCCAAGGGCGGTGGGAAGAAGCGGAAGAGATGTATCACCAGAGCCTTACCATTAAACGGGAGGTGGGAGACCGGCTCGGCGAAGGGCGGACAATCGGAAGTTTAGGCGGCGTCTACCGGCTCCATGGACGATGGACAGAGTCAGAACAGATGTACAAGGAATGTCTAAGAATCAAAAGGGAATTGGGAGACCGACTCGGCGTCGGCCACAGCCTCGGCGATCTCGGCATGGTCTATGAAGGGGAAGGGCGGTGGGAAGAGGCCGAGGAGATGTATTTGCAAAGCCTGGAGATCATCCAGGAGTTTGGCAACCGGTTCTCGGAACGCGAGATACTCAACAACTTAAGCAGCGTCTACCGTCTTCAGAAACGATGGAAGGAAGCGGAATTAACCTACCAGAGGTCTGTCGCCATTCAGGGTGAGCTCGGAGATCGCCTTGGCGTCGGAACGAATCTAAGCAACCTTGGCAGCGCATATCGCATGCAAAGAAAGCGGATGGAGGCGGAGGCTGCCTATCAGCAGAGCAAGTCTGCGGAGCACGCGCTTAGCATCCGGTTTACGGAACGGGAGACGTTGAAAAATCTTGGCGACGCGTATCAGCATCAAGGCCGGTGGGTGGAGGCGGAGGCCGCCTACCAGCAAAGTCTGGCAACCTTAAGAACCATTGGAGATCGCGCCGGAGAGGCGCGCATTTTAGAGAGCCTTGGAAATGTCCTCAAACAGCTTGGAAAGGGGGCAGAGGCGGAAGCTGTTTATCAAAAGAGCCGGATGTTGGGCATGCCAGCAAAGCGTTCATAAACGTCTTTAAGGAAGTCTCGTTATTTAA
>CAYJWQ010000055.1:0-12066 GCA_964373895.1 uncultured Nitrospirota bacterium | reverse complement strand
TGTTGGCGCAACCATTCTATCCGTCCCTGTTTCACAGGGCAAGGAGGTTTTTTACTTTTTTTGATGGTGGATTATGGAGGCATGCGATTGTCTACGCTTAGTAGCAAAACCACAGACAATATAGTATATTATATACATTCAAGATTAAGTAGCAAAACACTGGAAAGTTCAATTCGATGCGGTGTCCCACTTTAGGTGAACTCCCACCTCCACTCCAAGGTCGCCACGGTTGGCCGTGGATCGAAGAAAGTGCTCCGCTCGCTCCCCTTATCGAAGAGGAGACATGGCCTCGTATTAGTATTGTCACACCGTCGTATAACCAGGGAGAATTTATTGAAGAGACCATACGTGCCATCTTGCTTCAAGGCTACCCAAATATCGAATATATCATTATTGATGGCGGAAGCACCGATAACACGGTAGAGATAATAAAAAAATATGAACCGCATATCACATATTGGGTAAGCGAAAAAGATCGGGGGCAATCGCATGCAATCAATAAAGGGTTTGAACGGGCCACTGGAGAAATTTACTTCTGGATCAATTCGGATGATTTCCCTGCTAAAAACACCTTCAGATTTATTGCCAATGCCTTTCGACAAGAACCGAGCGTAGACGTCCTCTATGGCGATAACTGTGACGTAGATCAACATAGCAGGCCACTAAAACTCACAAAGTTTTCTGAATTTTCCACTGGAGATTTAATAGCCAGAAACAGGATTGGGCAGGCAGAAACCTACTTTAGAAGCAGGGTGTGGAAGAAATATGGGTTAACGAATGAATCGCTCCATTTCATTATGGATTATGAACTTTGGATAAGATGGGCGTTAGAAAATGTCCGATTCAAACATTGCCCTCGAGTTTTGGCTTATTTTCGGATACACGCAAAATCTAAGACCAAAAATCTGTTTCGGTTGTCCCAAATTGAAAACGTCGCTTTACTAGAAAACCTCCATAAATCAGTAAAATTGCCAGCCTATTTACGGCCGTCCATTGTAAAAGGACTTTCTTATTTATGCCAAGAGGCCTATTTCCTTCTTGATCTTCAGCGTCTCTGGATTAATGTGCTACATTATATATGTATTGCGAGACGTCCGCCCCCGGTGGGAATACTTTTTCGTGCCACCTTATTATTATTCGGGAAGAGATTTAATAGGTTTTTATCATCATTGAAACATGGCGACACAAGATTTGGACGTAGGATGAATGTTTGAATTGGAACGATGTATGATGTAATCTATCATATTATTACGACTGTGAATGTCTTTGCTTCTATCATCCACAAACTAGAGTTAAGCATTGCCGATGGTAATCAATATCCTTGGAATATCAGCCTATTACCATGACAGTGCGGCCTCCGTCGTATCAGATGGAGCGATTATTGCCGCAGCGCAGGAAGAGCGTTTCTCTCGTAAAAAACATGACGCCCGGTTTCCACATAACGCTATCTCCTACTGCCTAAAGGAATCAGGGATTGCTTTAAAAGATTTTACTCAAATTGTTTTTTACGATAAACCGCTTGTTAAGTTCGATCGTATGCTGGAGACCTATTTGGCCTATACGCCTAAAGGTGTCAGCTCTTTTCTTGCTGCCATGCCGTTATGGCTCAAAGAAAAACTCTATCTTAAGACTCTCTTAAGGAACGCGTTGGCCCAGGTAGGTCATTGCAAACAAAACCAATTGCCTCCCCTTTTCTTTACCGAACACCATCAATCACATGCTGCCTCTGCTTTTTTTCCGAGCCCTTTTGAACGGGCCGCGGTATTGTGTTTAGATGGCGTGGGTGAATGGGCAACTTCTTCCGTATGGTTGGGAGAAGGAAATACCTTAACCCCTCTATGGGAGATACACTTTCCTCATTCTCTGGGTCTCCTTTATTCCGCATTTACATACTATACCGGGTTTAAGGTTAATTCAGGCGAGTATAAGCTCATGGGGCTTGCCCCTTATGGAGAGACTAAATATACAAACTTAATATACGACCATCTCATGGACTTAAAAAAAGATGGGACGTTCCGTCTGGATATGAGCTATTTTAATTACACAACCGGTCTGACCATGACCAATCGGAAGTTTAACGACTTATTTAAAGGGCCGCCCCGGAAGCCTGAATCGGAGGTAACCCAACGAGAGATGGACCTCGCGCGATCTATTCAGGAGGTTACCGAGGAGATCATGTTGCGTCTTTCCCGCACAGTCCATAAAGAATTGAACACAGATTATTTATGTCTTGCGGGAGGGGTTGCGTTAAACTGTGTGGCAAACGGCCGAATCTTACGTGAAGGCCCGTTCAAAGATATCTGGATTCAACCCGCAGCAGGTGATGCCGGCGGCGCCTTGGGAGCGGCGCTTGCCGCGTGGCATCTATATCATAATAAACCACGCACGGTGAATGGTTCCGATAGCATGCGCGGCGCTTTCTTAGGCCCTCGTTTTTCGGAAATAGAAATAAAAAAATATCTCGATGCCATAGGGGCAAAGTATCACCTTCTCGAAGAGAAGGAGCTTTTGTTACAGTTGGCGGAGTTATTGGCGACCGAAAATGTGGTCGGCTGGTTTCAGGGTCGTATGGAGTTTGGCCCCCGCGCCCTCGGCGGTCGCTCTATTATCGGCGATCCGCGCAGTCCTAAGATGCAATCGATGATGAATCTTAAAATAAAATATCGGGAATCATTCCGGCCCTTTGCCCCATCGGTATTATCCGAAAAGGCATCCAACTATTTCGGGCTCGATCGGCCTAGCCCTTATATGCTACTAGTGGCCCCGGTTAATAAAAATCTACGGATGTCAATGACCGAAGAAGAAAAAGTCCTCTTTGGCATAGAAAAATTGAACATCCCACGTTCAGTTATCCCTGCCGTGACACATGTCGATTACTCCGCTCGCATCCAGACAGTCCATAAAGAGACCAATCCACGCTATTATGACCTGTTGAGTGCGTTTGAATCGAAGACTGGATGCGCGGTATTGGTCAATACCTCCTTTAACGTACGGGGCGAACCCATTGTGGGGACTCCGGAAGATGCCTATCGATGTTTTATGCGCACCGAGATGGATTATTTGGTGATAGAAAATTTCTTGCTGGCCAAGACAGATCAGCCGGAATGGAAACGTGATGATTCATGGAAGAAAGAATTTGAATTAGATTAGGGAACATGCACGAGATACCAAAACTAGACAAAAAAGGATTAAGAAATTTTGGCCTGATGATGGGTGGGGCCATTGTTTTTCTCTTTGGTTTCTTATTCCCATGGTTGGCAAGCCGTCATTTTCCCCTCTGGCCGTGGATCATTGCCGCAACGCTGTGGCTTTGGGCCTTTCTCGCCCCACAAACATTAGAAATCGTCTACCGGAATTGGATGAGGGTAGGAATGGCGCTGGGTTGGATCAATACACGCGTTATCCTTTGTATTTTTTTCTATTTTATTGTGATGCCCATTGGGTTGCTCATGCGGTTGTCCGGGCGGGATACGATGGCCCGCAAGTTTGACGAGCAGCTTGAAACCTACCGTGTTCAAAGCAGGAAAATGCCTAATAAAAAAATGGAGGTGCCCTTCTAATGTTGGACCTACTTAAAGATCTATGGGAGTTTATGAGGGAAAGGAAAAAATTCTGGTTGGCGCCCATTATCATTGTCCTACTGCTTCTGGGAAGCCTGATTGTACTCACACAGGGATCTGCAGTGGCGCCATTTATTTATACCCTTTTTTAATGTGCCCACATCAAATTCTGCGCTTCCGAAGGACGCGGGAACAAGCAACCTCTCGATCCCCACTCTAAAGAGAGACCCTGTTTGCCTAAACACAAACGACGTTGAGAAGATGAAGGTCTTACATCTGTTGCATTCATTAAACACTGGCGGGGCTGAAAGGTTGGTTTTAAACCTTTGCAGGAAGTTGGCAGAACATCAAAAAGTAACCCCCTTCGTGTGTGCCTTGACGAAAGGTGGAGACTTGGCCCCTGAATTTTCTAAGATGGGGATCCCTGTATTCTCTTTGAACAGACATCCCCATCTTGATTTCGGTTTGGCCCTAAAAATCAGGGAGCTGATTCTTAAAAATAGTATCGATATTCTACATACCCATAATGTGGGCCCATGGATATACGGCACGCTTGGGAAAACAGGCTTGTCAAAAAAACATGTGCATACCGAACATAGTAACGTGATAGACAACGATCAGTCCTACGTTGAAAGGTTTCTGTCGTATTTTACGAATGTGGTCATCTGTGATTCCCATGCTGTGGCAAACGTCATGCTAACCCGACAAAAAATCAATCCAGGCAAGATCAAAGTGATCTTAAACGGTGTTGATGTTGATGCTCCTTTTATGTCAAAGGACGGGGCATTAAAGGAGGAACTAGGTTTCGAAGAGAAGCTTGTGATCGGGACCGTAGCAAGGTTGGATCCGATCAAAGACCACAAAGGGTTAATTTCTGCTTTTATACTGGTTAAAGAGAAATTTCCAGACGCCTTTCTCCTCCTCGTGGGAGACGGTCCAATGAGGAAGGAGTTAGAATCACTCATTCACCAAAAAGGGTTGTCCGAGAGCGTGATGATTACCGGCATGGTATCAGATGTAAAGCAGTATTTGCACTTAATGGACATTTTTGTTCTTTCTTCTTTCAGTGAAGGGTTGTCTATGGCGCTGCTTGAGGCAATGGCTCATGGAAGGCCCGTTGTTGCAACCCATGTCGGTGGGAATCCAGAGGTGGTGGTAGATCAAGAGACCGGGCTGCTCACCCCGCCCAATGATCCAAAAGGGCTGGCAGAAGCGATGCTCTGGATGCTATCCAATAGGGAAAGGGCTGCGGAGATGGGGAGAAATGGGAGAGAACGCGTGGTAAGGGAGTTCAGTATTGACAAGATGGTCATGGAATATGAGCAGATTTATTCGTTTGTCCATCGTGGCTGTGCTGTACTTGTCAAGACTTAATCTGACAATTCCCATTTTTTCTATGTGTACTTGATGCCATTGCCTACCTCCGTATCCACCGGCCGACCCACCCCTGTCACGACGGCCTGTCCACCAGAGAACATCTCGGGACTCCCTGGCTACTGATCCTTCATCTTATTCCCATTAGACCCTGTCATGAATCTTCCCTCTCTCGCCCTCTATAATTGTCTCAACTTCGTGTCTCACTTATATTGGACAGAGGGGTCCAGTTTTTCGGGTCCACTATAAGACCTGTTTACTTGACAGCAGAAAGAGACTTGTTGTATCCCTCAATTATGAAAGGTGAACTCTTACAACTGATTAATGCGCAGGAAATCCCATCCGACCACCTGTTCAACCACCTGGCGCTTCGGCTTTTTAACTATCAAGTAGGGAAAAACCTTCCCTACCGGGAATTTATTATTTCACAAAACATTGATCCCGATACGATTCAAAAATGGCATGAGATTCCTCCTTTTCCAGCGATGGCATTCAAATTCTCCGATGTCGCCTGCCGGCCTCTCTCCCTGGCAGAGCGGATTTTTTCCTCAAGCGGAACCACCCAGAGAGATAGAAGCCGTCATGCCTTATTTGATCTGGACATCGCAAAAGCGGCCATCCTCACCCACTTCAGAAAACATCTGATTCCCGATAGAGCGCGCATACGGTTTGCCATTCTGGCTCCTTCGCCACAAGAGGCCCCGCACTCCTCCCTCTCGCACATGATGGAGGTGGTGCGCACAACGTATGGAAGCGATGAAAGTTGCTATTATATCGAGGGAGGCCGGCTTCAATCAGAGCGGCTTGCCACTGATCTTCTGGAGGCGTCTACGCCTATCTGCCTGCTGGGAACATCATTTTCATTTGTTCACTTTATCGATTTTTTTGAGCAGAAGGGACGTCCATGTTCTCTTCCCAAGGGGAGCCGACTGATGGACACCGGCGGGCTAAAAGGAAAATCAAGAGAGGTTTCTCCAGAATGGATTTATAGGAAGGCAGAGGCGTTGTGGGGGATTCCCCGCAATCATTGCGTCAACGAATATGGGATGACCGAAATGACTTCCCAGTTTTATGATGGGGTCATTGGGGCAGATCACAGAACCCCCCGTGTCTACATGGCCCCTCCCCAGGTGAAAACCCGTGTTCTCTCCCCGGAAACTCTAGAACCGGTGGCCAAAGGGGAGATCGGGATATTAGCCCATTATGACCTGGGCAATATCGATTCGGTGGTGGCCATTCTGACAGAAGATCTCGGTCGGGAGGTCGCGGGTGGTTTTATTCTGATCGGGAGGGCTGACCATGCGCCCGATAAAGGATGCTCCATTGCCTTCGAAGAGCTGCTGGAACAGGGCAACGTCTTTTCAACAGGATAGGAAAAAATGAAAGGGTACTTTCTCCCCGGCATTTCCATCGAGGAAGATCATCGCGAAATCAATGGCCTCCTGACGGATACCCCGCGTCTTTCTCCTGCGAAATTAACCGAAATTGTTGACCATCTTGTTTCGGCCCAAGCGTGGTTATCCAGGGAGCCGATCCTAAACATCATTGACGCTATTGATGAGGCTGCGCGGCGCTGGCTCGATTCCAATGATTCCATCCGCCAAGAAGCCGAATCGCTCCTCCCCATTATTACGGGCGCTTCAAAAGAGATGGTCCACTTTGCCCTCAATGACCTCTTTTCAAATCTAACCCGTCCTGCGCTGTTCGCGTTATTGGAAGGAGAGTTGGGTGATCCGATGGTGCTCGATGATTTTCGTCCGAAGCGAAAAGGGATCGGCCTGACCCGCGCCTTTGGACCCCGATTAATCACCCATATCCTTCCGGGCAATATCCCCGGCGCCTCGATCATTAGCCTGGTTCTCGGCCTTCTTGCCAAATCGGCGAATCTTGCCAGAGTTGGCTCCGGAGAGTTCCTTTTGCCGGCACTTTTTTCCGAATCGTTGCACAAGATCCAACCGGAACTGGCGCGCAACCTGGCCATCCTGACATGGGATCACGCCGCGGTGGAAATCACGGAAGCGGCCTTTCAGAAGACCGATCTCGCCATCATATATGGCAACGATGAGACGATAAAGGAAATCCGGAGGCAAATCCCGCGACAGACCCGATCCATTTTCCACGGACATAAATTGAGTCTGGGCGTAATCGCGCGGGAGTCGCTCCAACTCGCGTTGGCGCAGGAGGCGGCATCGGATATTGTCCTCTACGACCAGCGGGGGTGTCTCTCCCCTCACCTCTATTATGTTGAGGAATCAGGACGGGCATCTCCCCTCCAGTTTGCAAAATGGCTTGCCCAGGCCCTTTATTTTGCCAGTAATCAATTCCCAAAGGGAACCACCTCCCCCGCCGAAGCCGCGCGAATCCAGCAGCTTAGGAGGTCAATTCCATTGAAGGGGGGAACCGTTATTGCCAGCCCCTCCGGAACCGATTGGACGGTTCTCTACGATCCCGACCCCACTTTTTCCGCTTCTCCGCTTGCGCGAACGATCTGGATCAAACCGATTCACGACATCGCCGCATTGCCCACCCTTCTTGAGCCGATTCGGAGCATGCTTCAGGGTATCGGCATTGCCATTCCGAAAGATCGCCAGACTGAAGTGATTCCCCAACTCGCAAAAATGGGCGCTTGCCGGATCTGTCCTATTGGGAAAATGCAAAAACCGCCCTTAACGTGGCATCATGATGGCCGCTTCCGGATCCTCGATCTGTTGCGTTTTGTCGATCTTGAAACTTGAATATCTCTCGCTCCTTCTTAAAACACCTTTGCCAGACATCGCCCTCCCCCATCGGGCTTGAGGTTAAACGCGCCTCCGGATCCTACATCTATACCCAGGATGGAAACGCCTATCTCGATTTTATATCAGGGATTGGCGTTGCCAACGTCGGCCATGCCAATCCTGTGGCGATTGAGGCCATTTACCAACAGGCGAAAAAATACCTGCATGTCATGGTTTATGGGGAATATGTCCAAGCCCCGCAGGTGAACCTGGCCGCAGAACTGATCCGTCATCTCCCTCCGCCGCTTTCCGTCGTTTATTTTACCAATAGTGGAACGGAGGCGAATGAAGGGGCGATCAAACTTGCCAAGAAATTTACGGGACGCAGCCGGTTGATCGGTTTTCACGGAAGTTTCCATGGCGATACGCACGGCGCGTTATCTGTGACAGGGAGAGAGATCTATCGAAAACCCTTCCTTCCCCTGCTCCCCAAGGTAACCTTTTTACGCTTTAATGACATCCGGGCGCTAAAGAAAATTGATGAATCGGTGGCGGCCGTCATTACAGAGCCGATCCAGGGGGAAGGGGGAATCCGGATTCCGAACGACGATTTCCTTCCGGCTTTGCAAAGGCGTTGCCGCGAGGTGGGCGCCCTTCTGATATTAGACGAGATTCAGACCGGTTTCGGTCGAACGGGAAAGCTTTTTGCCATGGAGCGCTGGGAAATTACCCCCGATATCCTTACCCTTGCCAAGGCAATGGGTGCCGGCATGCCGCTGGGCGCCTTTATTGCGCGCCCTGCCATCATGAAGGCCCTTTCGAGAAATCCTCCCTTATCCCACGTTACCACGTTTGGAGGGCATCCGGTCTCTTGCGCGGCAGGCCTTGCCGGTTTGCGATTTCTGATCGAGAATCGCCTCTCACAAAAGGCCGCTCTCATGGGGAACAAGATGAAGGCGGCGCTGATGGAATTGGCAAAGAAGACGCCGATGATCCGGGAAGTCCGTGGAATCGGCATGATGATCGGTCTGGAGATGCGGCATGCGGCCGATTGCAAACGGGTGGTCGCCTTTGCCCTAAAAGAGGGATTAATCCTTGGCTGGACCCTTCACACCGACAAGGTCATTCGCATCTCCCCCCCCTTGACCCTTTCCGAGGGAGAGATGACACATGGCCTCGAAACGATCGAAAAAGCGTTACGAACAAAGGATTAAGGTTACTGAAGAACGGTTCGCCCCGTTGGCCGCTGTTACATCAGGGCCACACGAAGCCACGTTGCAATCGCCTCGGGTGTCTTAAAGTTCCCTTTGCGAATGAAGTTTCCGAGGGTCCATCCCACGTAGGACAGCTCCATGTCCGGGCGGCTCTGGCCCGAACTTGAGCCGATCCGGATGGCATCGAGATCCCCCCGTTTGAAAGCGGTCACCTCGGCATCGGTCGGGGAGTGGAGTTCCTTTGCAAACCGCTCGAACGGATCGATCGATAGCGCCATGTCATTTCCGACCTGCTCGTGCCCGATCATAATGCGGATGGCGTCATCAATGTCCCCTGTTCCTTGCAGAAGGGACTGGATAAACGGATTGAGGATAAAGGCGTGATCGTATCCCAGGCGGGCCGCGATTAAAAAGTGCCCGACCTGGTTGGATCCGTCTCTAAATTTCTGTCGAAACCCCCGATCCCTAAAGGGTATCCCTCTGTGGAGCGGCACCCCCAACTTTAGATCGTTCGGGTTGCCAATGCCAACGCCATCCGGAACCACAAGGGTTACGGGAACTTCGATCTCCCTCATCTGCACCTTGGCTGTGACGGTCGTCTTGTTTTCTCCAGGTTCAACCGCAAGCCGCACCTGGCAGGTTGCCATCAGGATCGCTTCAAATCGCCCGATGGCCGTTCCATCGTCCGGAATCTGTGAGTCTTCAAAAAACCTTGCCAACGCCTCGGCATCCGAGGGGGACTCGTGGGATATCTCGACCATCCGATGTCGGGTCGCCTCAATAAACGCCTCCTCGTTCGCGCCTTGGGCATACAGGGCGCTTGTTGCGAACAGCAGTCCAATCGCACACAAACATGGATGTGTCATCAGCCCCCTTTGTCTGCCAGGTTTTCTCATGACGGATAAGATTCTTCCTCTGTTGGAAACTTACCCGTTTCGACGTCCGACTTGAATTGACGGAATGCATCGGAGATGATGGGGGTTAGGTCAGCGTATCGGCGAACGAATTTAGGATGAAACCGTGTGAAGAGACCGAGGAGATCGTGCAAAACCATCACCTGACCGTCACAGCCCCCCCCCGCGCCGATTCCGATGGTTGGGATTTTGACCGATTCGGTAATTTTCTTTGCCAGCGGGGTTGGGATTCCTTCAAGGACCAGTGAAAAGGCCCCCGCCGATTCCACCGTTTTGGCGTCATTCAACAAGTTCCTGGCCTGTTGGGCGTTCCTCCCTTGCACTTTATAACCCCCCATCCGATGGATCGATTGCGGCGTCAGGCCGATATGGGCCATCACCGGAATGTCAAATCGTGTCAGGGCCTCAATCCGGTCGGCCACCGTCGCCCCCCCCTCGAGCTTCACCGCCGCGGCTCCCCCCTCTTTTAAAAACCTTCCCGCGTTTTCAATCGTCGCTTCAATGCTAACCTGGTATGATAAAAATGGCATGTCTCCCACCACCATCGCCCGTTTCGCGGCGCGGGAGACCATTTTGGTGTGATAGAGCATCTGATCGAGCGTGACAGGGAGGGTGCTCTCCTCTCCCTGGACAACGATCCCAACGGTGTCTCCCACCAGGATGACATCAATCCCTGCCTCGTCAATCAGTTTGGCGAAGGGGAAGTCGTAGGCGGTCACCGCAGTGATTTTCCGGCCTTCCTGTTTCTTCTGCGCAATCAGGGGAACCGTTACTTTATCCATGGGAGGTTTTCTCATAACTCCATTTTGCCGACTTTACGGTATTCGATAATAGCATCGCAATGGTCATGGGGCCCACCCCGCCCGGCACCGGCGTGATCGCGCCGGCTTTCTCGCAGACCGCGTCATAGTCCACATCTCCCACAAGCTGTCCATTGGGGAGACGGTTAATGCCGACGTCAATGACGGTGGCCCCTTCTTTGACCATCTCCTTTGTGATAAAACGCGGCCTCCCAATGGCCGCAATCAAGATATCGGCCCGCTGGCAGATTTCAACCAGGTCTTTCGTTCGGGAGTGGCAGAGGGTGACCGTGGCATGATGGTGAAGAAGCAGGAGCGCGGCCGGTTTCCCAACAATATTGCTCCTCCCCACCACCACCGCATGTGCCCCCGCAATACCGACATTGCTCGCCTGCAGAAGCGCGATCACGCCCAGCGGGGTGCAGGGGATAAAACCTTCCTGATTGGCGACCAATTTTCCGACGTTGATGTAATGAAAACCGTCCACATCTTTGTCAGGGACAACCGCATCGAGAATGCGGCGCTCCGAAATCGTCTTTGGAAGGGGAAGCTGGACCAAAATGCCATGAATCTTTGGGTCATGATTGAGCCGGTCAATTAAAGAGAGAAGGGCCGCCTCGGATGTCTTTTCCGGCAGGGCATGTTCTTCTGAATAAATTCCGGCCTCATCGCACGCCTTTCGCTTATTCCGAACGTACACCCTGGAGGCCGGGTTTTCTCCGACCAGGACGGCGGCAAGCCCCGGATGAACTTTCGATGCCAACGCCTCCACTTCGTCCTTGATGCGCGCCAGAATCTCTCGCGCGATCGCCTGTCCGTCAATGCGCATGGCCGCCATGGCCTACCCCTTTACAGAAAATTATTCGAGACTCGGTGATGATCTGGTCTACCGGAATGTCCGTGTCCATCATCGGTATCCGGTTGGTCACTTGAACGTCAAACGCCAATCCGATGATGATGCCGTCTGTCTTTGCAAGGAGTCGGTCGTAATAGCCTCCGCCCGAGCCGAGACGGTTGCCCTCTATGTCAAAGGCCACTCCCGGGAGAATCCATACCTGAACCTCATCCGGTTCGATTTTCTTTTGGAGCGATGCGGGAAGGGTCAGAATTCCAAAGGGTCCAGGTTGTAAAAAGTTCGCATCGATCCACGCGGACAGCGTCAGCGTTTTATCCTGCCGATGAAGGATCGGAATGGCAACCCGTTTTTTTAAACGAAACGCCTCGGCAATCATCCGATCAGTCTGCACCTCGGATCGAATCGCCAGATAAAAATGAATCGTATCGGCCGCCCGAAACGCTGAAGAAGTCAACAGCCTCTCTGAAATCTGGTTACTTTTCGTCTTACGGTCATCTTTAGAGAGGGCTTGCCGTTTATGAAGCATTCCGGCGCGGAGCTCTTTTTTCGCTAAGGGAATATCCAAAACGCTTCCTTCCATCGTTGTTCAGGTTAACAATTTATCTCTCATTCTGTCAAGAATTTGTCCTTA
>CAYJWQ010000054.1:3408-12252 GCA_964373895.1 uncultured Nitrospirota bacterium | reverse complement strand
CCATCGTTGTTCAGGTTAACAATTTATCTCTCATTCTGTCAAGAATTTGTCCTTAACTTTTAATTTTTAGATGACAGAATTTGTCCTTACGTTGTAAAGTGTAGAATTTCTCTACAGCGATGTCGCGCTTTGCGTCAGCGACACCATTCTGCTTCTTCTCACGCTACAAATATCCTATAAAAACAATGCGTTATAAACTATGCCGATACCCCAGTCTGGAACGGGAGTTGCTCTTTCTAAACCGATAGAGGTTGGAAAATTCCCGATAAGAGAGAAGTAGGGGTCTGTCTTGGCAGGAGAACCTAACTGAAGGGAGGAGAAAATGCGTAAGAGAGCGGGCTATTTCTTGCTGCTGATCACAGTCGGCTATGGATCGGTTTTTGCTTTTGCTATAGAGTTTCTGCCTCTAACGGAAACAGGCAGGGCATCGGAGGCAATCATCCTCCAAGAAAAGGTGCAAAAGATACTTCAGGAAGAATCGAGGCTGTCTGATCTAATTCAGGAAGAGACCCGCACAGCAGAGAGGCCGTATGCGGAATATCTTTTGTATCAAAAAAGCATCCGCTTATCGGAACACGAGGCGCGGCTTCAAGAGTTAGAAAATGAAAAACTCTGGATAAACCAACGACTCATAGAGATAAATCATGGGAACTGGTTCTCCAGTGATTTACGCTCAACCGTGAGGGCGACTGCTTTTACCTATAGCGGGGCGCCCATGCTTGCCAATGACGCAAAATTGCTCCTCCCTTACGATTTTGGCCCCTTTTGGACAGCTATTTATCGATTCATTTTTGTGACGATTCTGCTCGTCATCGTCGTGCTTCCTCTGACCGCCATGTGGAGGATACGATCCGATCTTCATAACAGGGAGATGCGCTGCGTCTATCCGCTCCTGACGGTCCGAAAAATAGACGGCCATCGCGCATTTCTTCAAGTCCCCGTCAAAAGAAAGGTGTGATGGTTCCATGTCACACTAAGAGTTTGTGAGTTTATTCCCACGCGAAGCGAGGGCGCTTCTGATTGCGCATGGCAAGGCACGATCAGGGGCGGACGTAGCCATGCGGGAATAAACTCACAAAACTCTTAGTGTCGGTAGCAAGTCAAGATGTCCGGTTGTCTGTTTTTTTGGCCTGTCCTACACGTATTCCTTTCCCCAAATCGTTCGGGTACCGGCTTTTTAAGATTCGCGTCTGGAAAATACCCCTCAATTGGCCCGACAAGCCCCTGAATGAACCATGCCTATCCGGTGAAAAGAATCTGTCCGTAGCAAGTCAAGATGTCCGGTGAAAACAATCTGTCAAAAAATCTTGACAAATTGGGTGGGCGTATGATACACCTCCCATAATTTTTTTATCTTTAACCTGAAAGAGAAAAGAGATGTCGAAGGATCACGATTCTTACTCGGTAGTTGTCCTTCCGCGCGGCATGGCGGAGCCGTTGCGTTTTTCGATCAAAAAGAGGACCTGTCAGTATCTCATCGGCCTGTCCATCATTGTGTCGCTTGCGGTGGTCGGTTCCTTTGCGCAATACATTTTGATGCTTGATCGGATGCAGGAGCTGCGCAATCTCCGAAAGGAGACGAAACTTCAGGAGATTCAAATCCGGAGTGTCCTTCACGTGGTCGACCGCATAAAGCAGCAGATGACCCGTCTCGCCGAAGTGGATCGCAAGTTGCGCGTGATGACCGATCTGGGTGTTCGTAAGGATTCTTCGGCGCTCTTAGGGGTGGGCGGTCCGGAAGAAGGGGAAGCGTCCAGGCCCAAGTTGATGTCTGCCATCCAATTTGACTTGGGCGCGCTTCGGACAAAAGTCCTTCAGCAGGAGGAGAGTTTTGATGAGTTGGTGGAAGCGGTTCTAAAGCGACAGTCTCTTTTGGCGGCCACCCCTTCTACATGGCCGGCCAGCGGTTCGGTGGTCTCCGGTTTCGGAAAACGGATTTCCCCTTTTACCGGTCGGCTGGTCATGCACAATGGAATCGATATTGGGGCGCCCCATGGAGCACTTGTCGTCGCGCCCGCGGCGGGCATTGTCACCTATGTGGGATATGACAGCGGTTATGGCAAGATCGTTAAGATCAATCATGGGCATGGCATTGTCACCTATTATGGCCATCTATCAACGACCATGGTTGCAAAATCACAAAAGGTCAAGCGTGGCGAGAAGATCGCTCTTGTGGGAAATACCGGGATGTCAACTGGCTCGCACCTTCATTATGAAGTCTACCTCAATAACGCGCCTGTTGATCCAATGAGGTATATCCTCCGGGAAACGTCATAGTCGAACAAGCCAGGCTCTTACCAGGCCAGGCAAGGTGGAGAGATCCCTCTCTCTGTGTTATCAACACCCAGTGGGGTTTTCGAGTTGGAAAATCTGTTGGGGTTAAGGAGTGTGCGTCCCATGTCAGTCAAAGGAAAGGTGAAGTGGTTTAACGAAAAAAAAGGTTATGGATTTATTGAACGGGAAGAAGGGGGAGATGTGTTTGTCCATTTCTCTGCGCTTAAGGGAGAGGGATTTAGAACGTTGGCTGAAGGAGAGACCGTAGAGTTCGAAATTGTTCAGGGCGAGAAGGGTCCTCAAGCGGCGAATGTGCTAAAAGCTTCTTGATCGGCCAAGGCGGTATCCAATCTTAGATATAAGGGAATCTGCAGGGTGAAAAGCCCCGGCGAGTGGGATCTTGTCGGGGCTTTTCTTTTAAAAGTTCTACCCTGGAACGTGATATAATTCCACCCACGCTTAGGGGTCGCCATGTTAGGAGTTTTATTAAGAAAAGTGATCGGCAGCAGGAACGAACGAGAGCTCAAACGGCTTGGGCCTGTGGTGCTACAGGTGAATGAATTTGAGAAATCGCTATCGGTTCTCTCGGACGCCATGTTGCGTGAGAAGACCGATCTCTTTAAAAAACGCCTTGCGGATGGAGCGCCGATCGATTCTGAATGGCCTGCGCGACTTTGGGCCCTCCTGCCGGAGGCCTATGCCGTGGCGCGCGAGGCGTCCAAACGGGTCCTCGGCATGCGGCATTTTGATGTCCAGGTCTTGGGGGGAGTCGCCCTGCATGAAGGAAAGATCACTGAGATGAAGACGGGAGAAGGAAAGACGTTGGTGGCGACGCTCCCCGTCTATCTAAACGCCTTGGTCGGACGGGGGGTTCACGTTGTGACCGTGAACGATTATCTCGCAAAAAGAGATTCCCAATGGATGGGCGAGCTTTATCGGTTTTTAGGGTTGACCGTTGGGTTGATCCAGCACGATGCGTCCGATCGAGAGCGGCAGGTCGCGTATGGCTCGGATGTGACCTATGGGACCAACAACGAGTTTGGTTTCGACTATCTGCGCGACCATATGAAATTCGACCACAAAAGTTTTGTTCAGAGGGAACTTTATTATGCGATTGTTGACGAAGTGGATAGTATTTTAATTGATGAGGCGAGGACACCCTTGATTATCTCCGGACCCGCGGAGGAGTCGACGGAGCTTTACTACCGCGTCAATCGGATGATCCCTTCCTTGAAAAGGGACGAGGATTATACCGTGGAAGAAAAGACAAAGACGGTGGTTCTGACGGAGGAGGGGAATATTAAGGTTGAGCGGCTTCTTTCGGTGGGCAACCTCTATGACCTGGCCAACATGACGATTGTCCACCATGTGTTGCAGGCGTTGAAGGCCCATGCCCTTTTTAAGCGGGATGTCGACTACATGGTGAAAGACGGAGAAGTGATCATTGTGGATGAGTTTACCGGCCGCATGATGCCGGGGCGCCGCTGGAGCGACGGTCTTCATCAGGCGGTGGAGGCGAAAGAAGGGGTAAAGATCGCAAACGAAAATCAGACGCTGGCCTCCATTACCTTCCAAAACTATTTCAGGCTTTATAAAAAACTCTCGGGCATGACCGGAACGGCCGATACGGAGGCAACTGAATTCTCGAAAATTTACAATCTCGAGGTGATGGTCATTCCGCCGAATCGGACGATGGTTCGAATAGATTATGCCGATGTTATTTACAGGACAGAGCGGGAAAAACTTGACGCGATCGTTCAAGAAATTACTGAACTGAACAAGGCGGGCCATCCCACGTTGGTAGGGACGATTTCCATAGAAACGTCGGAGCGAATTTCGGCCCTGCTTAGGCGCAAGGGGATTCTCCATTCGGTGTTAAACGCCAAGTACCATGAGAAAGAGGCGGAGATTATTGCCCAGGCCGGTCACAAGGGGGCGGTAACGATTGCCACCAACATGGCGGGTCGCGGCACCGATATTCTTCTGGGAGGGAATCCCGATTTCCTATTTAAACAGTATCAGGCCCAGCGCCCTGATCTCGAAATCGAGGCGCTCACAGAGGCAAAGGAAAAAATCAAGGCGGCGTGTGAAGCGGAGAAGGCCGCGGTGATCTCCCTCGGAGGGCTTCACATTATTGGGACAGAACGACATGAGTCGCGACGGGTGGATAACCAGCTTCGCGGCCGCTCCGGCCGGCAGGGGGATCCAGGCTCTTCTCGTTTCTACCTCTCCCTGGAGGATGACCTCCTCCGCATTTTTGGATCGGAGAGAATATCAGGCCTCATGGCGCGGCTGGGGATGGAAGAGGGGGTTCCGATTGAACACCGGATTGTAACGCGGGCGATTGAGAACGCCCAAAAACGCGTGGAAGGGCATAACTTCGATATCCGAAAACAGCTTTTGGAATATGACGATGTGATGAACAAGCAGAGAACCGTTATTTATGGGCGCCGACGGGAAATCCTCTCGGAGGAAGATATCACAGAAACGATCCGGGAACTCATCGAAGATCAAATCGAAGTGGTGGTTTTAACCTATTGCCCTGAAAAGGTCTATGCCGAGGAGTGGGATGCCGATGGTCTGGTCGATGCGCTCTCATCCCGTTTTAACGTGGCCGCATCAAAAGAAGGGCTTAAGATTCCATCCATAGGAATCGATGCGCTGAAAGAAGAGGTTGCCCGGCAGGTCTATGACGCTTATGAGAAAAAGCGGGCGGACATGGGAGTGGCGCCGATGCGGCTGTTGGAAAAACAAATTTTCCTAAGGATGATTGATAGTCATTGGAAGGATCACCTCCTGGCGATGGACTACTTGAAAGAGGGAATCGGTTTGCGAGGGTATGGCCAGAAGGAGCCTTTAAGCGAGTATAAAAAAGAGGGGTTTGAGATGTTCTCCTCCATGATTGATCGCATCAAGAGAGATACGGTTGATCATCTTTTTCGGGTGCAGGTGATCAAAGAGGTCGCCATGCCCCTTCAACAGGCCGTGCAGTATAATCGTGGAGAGGCCGATCGCACAGTCCATCGTGAAGGGAAGAAAATAGGAAGAAACGACCCCTGTATTTGCGGAAGCGGCAAGAAATATAAGAAGTGTTGCGGTCAGTAATAAGGATTAGAAGGGTTGCCCCACGCTGAAGTAATAGAGGTTTCCCCCTTCGGAATCAATAGGGAGCGGGCGCGCCACGTCTATCCTGGCGATAATAGGATAGAACCCAAACCCATCCATCTGCCAGCGAATTCCCACCCCGGCATCAGATCGATAGTTTGAAAATTTAAAGACGTTTCTTGAGTCGGTTACATTGCCGCTCTCGACAAAAAGTGCGCCCTGCAAGGTGTGCATCAGCGCGAAACCGCCGAGCTGAAGCTCCGTTTCGTAGTAAATGGGGAACCGGTATTCTACCAACACAAACCCGATATTGTCCCCTTCATATTGCAGCGGCTTAAATCCGCGCAGTCTCTCATCACCGCCGAGGAAGAATCGGTTATTTTGAAACAGTTTTCCGAAAGACTCCCCAACAAAAAGCCGGGCGCCGACTTCGTGGTAGTTTGAAAAAGGGAATATTTTCCGCAGGTCGATCTTTGTTGTAAAGAGGTTGTCGTCTCCGCCCTCCGTCACGCGCTGGCTGTATTCAAAAGAGATGGCCGCATTTGGAAACTTTCCCGTCAGTTTTTGGATATAGTAGGACAAGAGAGGGCTGCCAGGATAACCGAGCGAATAACCGAGGTGAACAAGACCGGCGGCCTCTTCAGACGATTGGTCAGATGCCGCTTGCAACTGAACGTATGAAACCCCGCCGGTCACCGTATGCCTGTTTCGAAGGGTGCGATTGTATTCCATACGGCCCTCGTTGCCCAGATCGGCGTGCTTAAAATAAAAACTGTATCTTTTTGTGTTGTCGTAAACCGGTTGATAGAGAACACCTGCGCTGTAGTCGATGTTGTGGGTATTTAAGTTATAACTAAACTTGAGCCGGTCCAGAACGACTTTCCATCTGATCGGGTTGCGATTGTTAGACCGATTCGGGTCGCTCGATTGCCGGTCTGGATCAAGCTCGACGATGTCGACAGGCGAGGGGGTCGCCACCACCGCTTCATGGATATCTCCCCGTCCGTCCCAAATCGATGATGTTTCCGATCCATTCTCTTCATGGGCGTAGATTTTCAGCGGTTCGATCCCCTTTCCGAGTTTCCTGACAACAATCGTCGTCCGATGGCCGCCCGCCACTTTTTCCCGGTCGATCCGATCAATTCCAAAATCGAGCACCGGATTCTCCTCGAGCCACTGATCGAAGAACCAGTGGAGATCCTTTCCGGAAATCTGTGAGGCAATTTCCCTGAAGGCCGGCCTCCTTCCCAATTCGATTTCTTTTAAATAGGCGGAAACCATTTCATCCACGGCCTTCTGTCCCAGGAGGTTGGTTAGTTTGGTAAAGATGGCCGTCCCCTCGGGGCGGGGATGATTAAAGAATTGAAACTCTTCGTTTACGTAAGGCGCTACCGTCTCCTTAAAATAAACCTGGCGGAGCGGAATCTCCTTGGAATAGAGGATGTCATCCACCAGCGGGATGAACGCGAATGGCTTAAGCCACTTCTCCAGGTTAGACACTTTTCCATATTTATCTTTTATAAATTGTTCGGTTGCGGTCTGCGCGATCCCTTCGGTTACCCAGGTTTCTTCATGTAGAAGCCTCTCTCGCCAAAGGAGGGAGAAGACCCCTTTTGCGATGCCGGCTTCGTGGAAACGTTTCAACGGGGAGAGGACCTTAAAGAGATTGGTGTTCAGATAGAGCATGTTGGCGCCTGTGCTGATCGCATCCTGATAAAGATAGACCTCGCTCAACTGAAGTGAAGTGGATGGCATCGGGCCGGAGTTTTTCAGAAAGTAGCCCGTCGCCTCTTTGGCAATCTTCATGATCTGTTTTGCCTCGGCTTTATCTTTGGAGCGGACATGGTAAATGAGGTGAATGTTCCCAACCGTCTCTTCCAATCGGACCATATCAAGCCCGATGGCCAGCGAGAAAAATGGGAGCGTGGCTTCAAAAAAGAATGTTTGATCCTCTCCTGATTGTTTCTCAAGATAAAGCGGTGCCGATGCAAGGAGGTAAAATCGCTCCTTGATCGTAAAGTGGATTTTAAATTGGGCCACTTCAGGGGGGCGGAGCAGGTTCCACTTTCCATTGATCAGCGGTGGGAGATAGGGATACCAGCCCCCTTGTAAGGCGGTCAGCTCCCTGTAATAACCGAAGATGCCGTATTTTTGGGGTATTTTTGTGACAAAGTGGACAAAAAACGTATAAGTCCCTTTCGGGGGGATTGGGATCGGAATCGTCATCTTCGCGACCATTCTTGAGGCTTCTATGGAATAGGATAAATGTGTTCCCGCTCCGTCAGAGATGGAGAGAATTCGCATCTCTCCGGGATTAAATTCGACAGGATAGGCCCTTTTGTAATAGGCCGGATTGATATTCGGGTCTTTCTTCGAATAGAGATTGGGGTAGAGAAAAAGATAAACCTCGGCAAGCGGGACCTCTCCATCGTTTGTAAAAGTGATCTTTTCGGATCCGATAATTTGATGCTCCGCCTCATTATAGGTGGCGGTGATGTCATACTGGGAAGGGGTTGCAAGGAGAGGAGAGGCGTCTAAAAAAAGGAAGATAAAACAGAAGAGTAAAATGACCATAAATTCATCATACCGATTTTGACTCTTTTTTCCTACAAAGAAAAAGAAGTGGTATCTTTGTCCCACCAAAAGCCCTCTCCTCGCCCACGCTTGATTCCCCATGCCGTTTTCGTTAGGGTAACGTCATGTCTAAACCGCCCTTGGTGGCCGCCATCCGCGATGAAATCATCCAAAGGGGCCCCATGCCGTTTGTCCGATTCATGGAGCTTGCCCTCTATCATCCTGAATATGGATATTACACCTCTTGCGGAGAGAAAATCGGTTGGAAGGGGGATTACTATACAAGCAGCATGGTTCATCCTGCCTTTGGTGAATTGATCGCCAGGCAACTTGCGCAGATGGATTGCACCTTGGGTTGTAAAGCCTTTACGGTGGTTGAAATGGGGGCGGGGAAGGGGACGCTCTGTTTTGACATCGTGCGTGCTTTCCAAAAGGAGTTTCCCGATATTTTTAACCGGCTTGCGTATGTGATTGTAGAGAAAAGCGGCTGGTTAAGGGCGCGGCAGCAAGAATGGCTTGGCCCGTTATTTCCGGGCCGAATATCCTGGAGGGAAGCCGTGCCCTCTAAATTGGAGGGGGTGATCTTTTCTAATGAACTGTTAGATGCCTTCCCTGTGCACCGGCTTTGCGTGGGGCCGGAAACTTTTAAAGAGATTTGCGTAGATTGGAAGGAAGACCATTTTGTCGAGGTGTTAGAGGCCCCCTCTACGCCCAGATTGCAGCAGCATTGGAAAGAGGTGGACGTTCATTTTGATCGTCCGGCGGAGGTAGAGATCAACTTAAACGCCCTCGATTGGATGAGCGAGATCGGGGAGGCGCTTCATCGCGGGTTTGTTCTTACGATTGACTATGGTTATCCCAAAGAGGCGCTTTATTCGCCGACGCGGGCCC
>CAYJWQ010000054.1:0-3308 GCA_964373895.1 uncultured Nitrospirota bacterium | reverse complement strand
CTTACGATTGACTATGGTTATCCCAAAGAGGCGCTTTATTCGCCGACGCGGGCCCGGGGGACGTTTCTCTGTTATTTCCGACATACGGTGAATGAGAACCTGTATGAACATATTGGAGAGCAGGACATGACCGCCCATATTGATTTTACGTCGTTGGCAAAGGCGGGAAAAGAGGCCGGTCTTCATCTGTTTGGGTTTACAGACCAGACCCATTTTCTGATGGGGCTGGGCATTGCGCAAAAAATGGAGGAGGCTTCCAATCAGATGGCCCGCTCGAATGAAGCGGCCTCTGATTTTCTATCGATGAAACAGCTCATGGATCCGAGGAGAATGGGACGTGTTTTTAAAATACTCATTCAGGGAAAGTCTGTTCCAAAGGAGATTCGCCTCGATGGACTTCAGTTTAGGTCCTACCTCGATCTGTTGTAGACCGGCATAACATTTTCTTAGGGTTGACAGATGTTCCCGTGGGTGTATAATTGCCCTCGCTCCCGTTTATTTAAAATATATGGAGGTCTCTTATGCGGTTCTGCCGTCATCTCGTTGGGATTTTAGGGATAGGGATTCTTTTATCTGGTTGCGGGAACTCTTCAAGTTCAGGCTCCCAGGCAACGGAGACCGTTTTCCCCTCCGATCTTGCGGTCGATTCTCCCACGGCGACCACGACCACTTCTTCAGCGCCTGCCTTTGATCCATCAACCGTGAAGGCCGGTCCGAAGTTTGCCGCGGGACGACGCTATACACTCGCCGCAACCCGGATCAACGCCCTTCTTAGTGGGACAACCCCTTTTCTTTCATTGTTTAGCCCCGCGGATTTTCTTCTGACAGAAAAGGATGCTAACTGTTTTGGGCCAAAATTGAGGTTCACCAACCATCCGGATGGCGCTTCCGCCATGACCGAATTGCCTACAGGCGATCTTGGGATCTGGACCGAAACAGATGCGGCAACAGGGCACGCCTGCGCCACTGCCCAGCTTACCTCCAGGATGGAAGGGGTGCGAGGGCGGCTGAACATGGCCTTGACGGGGCTTGCCGGGATATTGCGCGCCCTTTACAATGCGGGAGGGTTCCTCCCCTCTGCCGGCAGCACTGTCAGTGTGACGATGCCCTCGTCGTCTACATATACATTCACAGCCGCCTCGATCGCCCTCGATTCGACCGCGACGACCTACACATATATCTTAAACTTTACCTACACCGATACTTCTTCACTTGCGCACAACATCGAAATTACCCTCCAACACGCGCCAGGGGCGAGCAAGTTTGCCTACAACGGTCTGATGGTCTACTCGGTGACGCGGCAGGTTACGGGAGGCAATTGCACCTCCGGGTCAGCGGCCGACGTGACAACCATCGGGAGTTTGAAGTATTCCCGCAGCAGCGCAAAGGCGATGAAAGTGACGCATCGAAGCGGGCAATTTTGCGGAAAGGGTGGCATAAGCCTGGCGAGCTATGAATCGGACGGAGAGCTCGACCCTACCTACCGGGGAACGGTTGTCCCTAATCCTCCCACGGGGTGGGCCGACGATTTTAGCCGATTCGGGGCTGATTATGATCCCTTTACACTCGCCGGTTCCTACCTCTATGGCTGGCAGGCCGGGCCGCTTGATCCGAATGCCCGAATTCTCCAGATTGGACTTAATCCCGCGGACGCCTCGGATCCGGGCGCAACCTCCAAGGATGGAGAGACCTATTATGGGTTTGGAGATCCACTTCACCTCTCGACCTCGAATGGGGATATTACCGGGTTCATCTGCAACTGGGCTGGTCCCGGGAGCACCCGCACCCTCCAGCCGTATGCCCAGCGCCAATTTGTCTCCTTCAACAGCACCAGCGGCCTCTGGACCCAACCAACAGGGGGTTCCGACATCCGTTACGGACCGACCAACAGTTGTCTCGGCACATACGCAAGCGGGTTTCGATATGATCGTAATTTAAATAGCGTGGATGATGAGTCGTCTACGGAGATTGACGTGATTAGTGGTTCGACCACGTCACCGCTTGATTTGATGGGCACAACCATTGGACCCACCACCTACGCCACCATTCAGCTGGCCATTTCAGGGAGAGGCTATACCAAACCGTCACAGAACTTCTAAGTCCATTGCACGGTCTTATCCCTCCCCGTCTGGAAAGAGCCGGTATTTTTTCACCTTGTAGGCGACCTGGCGGGGGGTAATCCCCAAACGCCGGGCTACTTTGGCGTAAACCCACCCCGACCGCGAAAGGGCGCTCTTTAACGCCTCGCGTTCCATCTCTTTTACCGAATCGGTCAGGGAAACCTTTTTTGCCTTGGAAGGCGTTATCGGAAGCGTGACCTGTCGGATATCGTTAAAATAGGTCTCAATGGCCGATGGGATGGTTTTTAGTGTCACCGATTCATCCTCGGAGAGGACCACCAGACGCTCGATGCAGTTTTCCAGCTCCCGAATATTACCAGGCCAGTCATACTGGATGAGAAGCTGCACCATTTGGCCGGAGAGGCGGACATTTTTGTGGTTTTCCGAATTGAATTTATCGAGAAAATGCTGGATGAGCAGCGGGATGTCTTCCCTCCTCTCCCGCAGGGGCGGCAGATAAATCGGCACCACATTTAGCCGGTAATAAAGGTCTTGCCTGAAGGCGCCTTCTTTAATGGCATGTTCCAGGTTCCGGTGGGTGGCTGTAATGGTTCGAACGTCCACCGACAAGGTTTTAATCCCGCCTACCCGCTCGAATTCCATCTCTTGCAACACCCGAAGGAGTTTTACCTGAACTGACAAAGAGAGATCGCCGATTTCATCCAGGAAAATGGTCCCTTCGTTGGCCAACTCAAAGCGTCCCTTCTTTGTTTGGTAGGCGCCGGTAAAAGCCCCCTTTTCATGTCCGAAGAGCTCGCTCTCCAAGAGGGTTTCCGTGAGGGCGGCGCAATGGACCCTGATAAAAGGGCCTCCCGCGCGCGGACTGTTTTCATGGATCAGCTTCGCCACCAGCTCCTTGCCGGTTCCGCTCTCTCCGCGAAGCAGCACGGTCGCCTTGCTTTTTCCGACACGCGTCACTTCCCGATAGATTTCCTTAATCAGAGAGCTGCATCCAATGAGGGTGCGAGATGAGGATTCCTCGAAGGCCATTTTGTCTCCAAAAAAAGAAACCGTCCCATCCCAATAAAAACCCTTTCATGGGATGAGACGGCGCTGTCAGGCCCATACCGTGGGCCTGATCGTAATGGATGAACGCCGTGGGTGTCAAGTTTGACTCGCGGGCATCTTTCCCAGGAGCAGCGATAGAGAACATCTAACGCGGCGAAGCCGCAAAGGGGCTTAGCTAAG
>CAYJWQ010000053.1:0-12754 GCA_964373895.1 uncultured Nitrospirota bacterium | reverse complement strand
GGAGAATGGCATGAGCGGACATTCAAATCGGCTTATCAACGAGAGCAGCCCCTACCTTAAGCAGCATGCCCATAACCCTGTCAACTGGTATCCCTGGGGGGAGGAGGCGTTTACCGAGGCGAAAAAGGAGAACAAACCGATCCTCCTCTCCATCGGTTATGCCGCCTGCCATTGGTGTCATGTCATGGAGCATGAATCGTTCGAGGATGATGAGATCGCAAAGATCATGAACGACCACTTTATCAACATTAAGGTCGACCGGGAAGAGCGGCCCGATCTGGACCAGATTTATCAAAATGCCGTTCAACTCTTTATACGCCGAGGGGGCGGCTGGCCGCTCACCATGTTCCTTACGCCGGAGAAAGTCCCTTTCTATGGCGGCACCTATTTCCCCCCGAATGACAGATTTGGGTTGCCTGGATTTCCCAAGATACTGGAAATGGTTGCAGAGGCCTATCGGGAGAAACCGGAGGATGTCGCAAAAACCTCCGCCTCTGTGCAAAATGCCGTCGGGCAGATGGACAGGGCCGCCTCCGGGGAAATTCCTTCAGACATCCTTCAGTCCGCGGCGGAAAGCCTTGAACGGATATTCGATGTTACCCATGGCGGATTCGGAAGCGCTCCGAAATTCCCCAGCACCGGCGCGCTCTCGCTTTTTTTACGCTACGCCAAGCAGCACGGCGATGAAAAATATCGCTCGATGGTCGCCTTCACGCTGGGGAAAATGTCCTGGGGAGGCATCTATGACCAACTGGGGGGAGGATTCCACCGTTATTCCACGGACTCAAAATGGCTTGTCCCTCATTTTGAGAAGATGCTCTATGACAATGCCCAGCTCGCCTCTCTCTATTTCGCCACCTATCAGGCCACGGGCCAGGACTCCTACCGGGAGATCGGCAAAGAAATCCTGGAATATGTGATCCGCGAGATGACCGATCCGCACGGCGGTTTTTATTCCACGCAGGACGCCGACAGTGAAGGCCACGAGGGAAAGTTTTTTGTCTGGACGCCCGAAGAGGTGAAAACAGTTTTAGGCGATGAAATCGCCGCTCTTTTCTGCAAAACCTATGATGTCACCCCCGCGGGAAACTTTGAGGGGAAGAACATCCTGCAGATCAAACGCCCCGTCTCGGTCCTTGCGAAAGAGGTCGGCCAGTCAGAGGCCGAGATCCTGCGCGCGCTTCGGGCGGGGAGGCAAAAACTTCTCGCGCACCGGGAATCGCGGATTAAACCGTTTCGGGATGAGAAAATTCTCACCAACTGGAACGCCCTGATGATCAAGGCCTTCGTGGAGGGCTACAACGTCACGCGGCAGGGGCGGTATCTCTCCTACGCCAAACGCTGCGCCGAGTTTATCATGACCTATCTCTATGATAATGGCCGCCTTCTGCACACATTCAAAGACGGCATCGGAAAACTCAACGGCTACTTAGACGACTACACCTATCTGGTTGACGCCCTTCTGGATCTTTACGAGGCGACGGCGGCTTTCCAGTATCTGGCCTGGGCCAGAATTCTCACCGACCGTCTCATCGCGCAGTTCTGGGATGAAGCCCAGGGAGGCTTTTTTTACACCTCCCTCGATCACGAATCGCTCATTGCCCGGCTTAAGCCTTCCTCCGATCAGTCGATTCCCTCGGGCAATGCCATGGCGGCGATCGGCCTCCTTCGGCTGTTTCATCTCACCGGGGAACTTCGCTATTTTGAAAAAGGGGAAAAAACGCTTTCTTCCTTTTCACAGGAGATGCAGGACAATATTTTTGGCGCAACCAGCCTCATTGCCGCCGCCGATTTCTATCTTAAGAAGCCACTCGAGATTGTGGTCATCGGAGACGCAGAGGAGCGCGACACCATGATCGCCCAAATCCACCAGCTCTATCTCCCCAATAAGGTGATCTTCCAGACTGACCCCAATCGAACGCATAGCGTCTTCCTGCCCCCCCCTGTCCGGGGAAAGTCGCCGCTTTTTAGAAAGACCACGGTCTATCTCTGCCATCATCAGACCTGTTATCCGCCAATGACCGATTGGAATGAAGTTTGCGAAAAGTTGCTTCAACCCTTTAGAATCGAATAAGAATGGGGTTGACCGTTTTAGACGAGCCGGTTGTGACCGAACAAGGGGGAGAGGAAACCGTACACGCCTCTCCCTGGAACGTGATTCTTTATAACGACGACCATCATACGATCAATGAGGTTATTCTGCAGATTCAGAAAGCGACCGGCGCATCACCACAGACGGCGTTTGAGATCACCATGGAGGCCCATACCAAAGGGAAGGCGGTCTGCTTTTCGGGAGTTCTGGACGAATGCGAGCGGGTCGCGACCATTTTACGGGAGATCAAGCTGACGGTTGCGATCACACAGGGAGGCTAAGAGACGCCCCGACGCGACCTTGATCTTTCATCCTCCCCCCGATATACTCCCAATCAAAAAAAGGAGATACCTATATGGGTCGTGAGCTATCGGTTCCCGCTCTTTTTCAGCTTGGCTACTACTGGGAAGCAAAAATCTTCCTGACGTCCGTTAAACTTGACCTCTACACCACGCTGGCCGGGGGGCCCAAAACGGCGGATGAAATCGCCCTGGCGGTCCACGCCGACTGCGCTTCTCTCACAAGGCTGCTCGATGCGTTGGTTGCGATCGGTCTCCTTACGAAGCAGGAAATGCGATACGCCAATACACCCGTCGTCGCCGAGTTTCTTGTGAAGACAAGCCCTTTTTACATGGGGGAGTTGATGCTGCTGCAAGATGAAGAGTGGGGGCATTGGGGAAACCTGGAGAAAATCGTCCAGACGGGCAGGCCGAATGTGGCAGGGCATATTTTCATGAACCGGCCTGAAATCGGCGAGATGGTACTAAAGGTGCTGCATCGTATGGGGCAGAGGGTGGCGCCGACCCTGGCGGAGAAGATTGACCTTTCACCCTACCAGACCCTCCTTGATGTGGGGGGCGGCGCCGGCACATTTTCGATCGCCCTTTGCAAACGCTATCCAAAACTTTCCGCGACGCTCTTTGACCTCCCCCAAACCTTGTTGACGACGAAAAAGCAGCTTGATAAAGAAAAGATGGCCGATCGGGTTCAATTAGTTTCAGGGGATTTTAACAAAGATGAATTTCCGGGGATGTATGACGTGGTTTTTCTGTCGGACATACTGCATTATCAGACGTCAGAAGAAAATGCCGCACTTATCCAAAGACTCTATCGCGTGACCAATCCTGGCGGCATCATCATCGTCAAGGATATGTTGATCAACCAGGAGGTATCCAATCCCGGATGGAACGCCATCTTCTCCATCCACCTCCTCGTTTATACCGAGAAGGGACGATGCTTTCCTGAAAACGAAGTGTGTGGCTGGCTGGAAAAGGCAGGATTCCACCATGTGGTTGCGGTGGAAAGAAATACCGTACTGACGGCATTCAAATCCTAAAGGAGGTCAAGATGAAGGAATTTCTTATGGCGCCAGGTTTTATCTCCCCTTATGGCACCTTTGGCGCCGATCTCTCCTCGATATTTGCCTGGATATTCACGCTCCTTTTCATTTATGGCTGGCATCTGGCCAAAAAGGGGCAGGGGCAGAAGCACCATCTGATTACCCTCTGGGGTATGATCGCGATGATCGCCTATTTCACCGCTTATTACCTGGCGCGAAGTCTTGGCGCCCTCTCCCTGGAAGGGAAAGAGGGTTTTGGCGGCTCGGAATGGCTTTATGATAAAGTGTTCTCCCCCATACTCACAATCCACGTTACCGCCGTCTCCCTCGGCCTGATCCTTGCGGTCTATATGATCATTCTGGGGTTTCGGGCCTCTTTTATGAAGGATGGGGGACGTTTCCTTACCGCCGCTCCTCTCAAAATGGATGAAACATGGGTCAAATACACGCTGTATGGCGCTGCCATCCTTTTTGGCCTGGCGGCGCTCCTTCGCGGAGGTCCCTACCAGCGTTACATGGTCTACCTTTCAGGATTCCTTATCGTAGCCCTGGTGATATTAGGGGAAAAAGGGCTGGAAAAGTGGATACCGGATGGCGGGGTTCGCCATCGAAAGGTTGGGGCGTTCACCATGAGCCTCTACGTCATCGCCCTCTTTACCAGCACGATCACCTATGTGATGCTTTATTATCTCTATCCGGCGAAACAAATCCAATAAGAAAAGTTACTTGATGCGATGAGAGCCTTCGGCGGCCACAGCGCGACTCCCTTCCACTTGATAGCTGCCCTCAGCGTTGTTTACATAGAGTTTGTGAGTTTATCCCCACGCGAAGCGAGGGCGCTTCTGATTGCGCATGGCAAGGCGCGGGGGTGTACAATATCTGGAAGTGTATCTGGTATACACGACCAGATATTGGGGGCCCCGTAACACAGCCAGGCACGATCAGGGGCGGACGTAGCCGTGCGGGAATAAACTCACAAACTCATAGACCCCCCGCCGTGATGTGTGCTTCAGACTGGATAGAAGCGAAGAAACGCAAAATGAGGAAATCAAGGCATTGATTTAAGAGGGTACTTGCGGTGTCATCAGACCTGACCTTCCTGACAAACGAACCCGGCACAAGCCTGCGTGACCGATTCGGCGTTCTGCTCAATGACAATACGCGCTATTTTGACTGCATGGTAGGATACTTTTTCATCAGTGGATTTTATAAAATTTACCCGGCGATAGAGAATGTAGAGAAGGTGCGAATACTGGTTGGACTCAAAACGGATAAAACTGCCTACGATCTTCTTCAACAGGCCAAGGAGAAGGGCGAGTTGGCCCTCATGTCCCACGCATCGGCGAAAGAACAAGTCGCCAAAGATTTGCTTGGCGAGATTGAAAAATCGCCGGATAGTGCCGAGATTGAAATGGGTGTGCATAAGTTTGTCGAGTGGGTTCGATCAGGGAAGCTGGAAATTAGAGCGTATCCTTCCGAAAACCTCCACGCGAAGGTCTACATTATGACGTTTGCCGAAGGCGACCGGGACAAAGGCCGTGTCATTACTGGATCAAGCAATCTGACGCAGTCGGGTTTGCAGGACAACCTCGAATTTAATGTTGAATTAAAAACCCGTGCTGATTATGAGTTTGCCATCAGCAAGTTTAATGAGCTTTGGGCCGTGGCCGTAGATGTTTCGAAGCCTTACGAGGAGACGATTGTCAACGGTTCACCCTACGCCCATTTCACACCTTACGAACTCTACCTCAAATTTCTCTACGAGTATTTCAGGGGCGAACTCAGTCGCCCATCAGCACTAGAGGATATCTATGTCCCTATTGGTTTCAAGAAGTTACAATATCAGGAAGAAGCGGTTCTGAACGCCCGCAAGGTGCTTGATGAATACGGTGGTGTATTTCTCTCTGATGTCGTTGGATTGGGCAAAACCTATATGGCGGCGTTGCTGGCCCAACAGATCAATAAACCCAGCCTTGTTATTGCACCGCCTCATCTCCTCGACGAGAGCAATCCCGGCGCATGGCCAAACGTCTTCCGCGAGTTCGGCGTTCGTGGCTACTTATGCGAGTCCCTTGGCAAATTGGAATCGTTGGCAAATCGCGACCTAAAAAAATTCACCACGGTCTTTATTGACGAGTCGCACCGATTCCGCACAGAGGATACGTGGAGCTACGAAATGCTCGCACAGATTTGCAGGGGCAAACGCGTCGTCCTGGTTTCCGCCACGCCGCTGAACAATACCCCACAGGACATCTTGAGCCAGATCAAGCTCTTTCAGCCCGGAAAGAACAGCACCATCCCGAACGTTCGCAATCTTGAAGCCTTCTTTGGCGCGCTCCGTCACAGACTGGAGAAACTCGACCGTCATGATAACCGCAAGGACTACTTCAAGGCCGTTCAGGAAAACGCCAAGGCCACGCGTGAACGGGTGCTGAAGTATTTGATGATCCGCCGCACGCGTGCCGAGATTGAGAAATACTATGGTGAGGATTTGAAACAGCAGGGTTTTAAGTTCCCCGAAGTCGCCGACCCCGAACCGCTCTTCTACCAGTTTAATCCAATCGAGAACGAGGTTTTCTCCGAGACGATTCGTTCGCTGACATATAACTTTAAATATGCCCGCTACACACCGCTCGCCTACTACACGGGCGAGCGCGACGCACAGGAAGTCCAGAGCCAGCGCAACCTTGCTACGTTCATGAAAATCCTCACGGTCAAGCGGCTCGAAAGCAGTTTCACCGCGTTTTTGTCCACGCTCGGACGCTTTATCCAGACCTACGAGCGCGTCATCGCGGAATTTCACAAGGGTCACGTCTTTATCAGCAAGAAACATATTAACAAAATATTTGAACTGCTGGAGTCTGACAATCAGGAAGCCATTGAGCAACTGCTGGAGGAAGACAAGGCCGAGAAACTTGTCTCCAAAGATTTCAGGCCGGAGTTTATTAACCATCTCGAAAACGATCTGAATGCCCTAAAAAAGATTCGTGAGCGCTGGAAAAAAGTCACGCGCGATCCCAAATGGGAATCGTTTCGCAACATCTTAAAAAAGACTCCGTTGCTCAAGACCAGCAAACTCATCATCTTCACCGAGTCGAAGGAAACGGCCGACTATCTCGCTGGAAAAATTCGCGACGAAGTCGAACCCAAAGTCCTGCTCTTCACAGGTGAATCACATAAAAGTGTCCGCGAGGACGTCATTATGAACTTTGATGCCAATGTCTATCAGCCCCGCGATGACTATCGCATTCTTGTGAGCACGGAAGTTCTCTCCGAGGGCGTCAACCTCCATCGCTCCAACGTTGTCATCAATTACGACATTCCATGGAATCCCACACGCCTCATCCAGCGCGTCGGGCGCGTCAATCGCGTGGACACGAAATTCAACACGATCCATACCTATAACTTCTTTCCCACGGAAGAGGGCAATGACCTCATCAAGCTCAAAGAGGCCGCCGAGGCCAAGATTCACGCCTTCATCGAAATGCTTGGCGCGGATGCCCGTCTCCTCACTGAAGGAGAGGAAATAAAATCCCACGACCTTTTTGATAAGTTGACCTCTAAAAAAACCATTACGGGAGAGGACGACAACGAGGAAAGCGAACTGCAATACCTTACTGAAATTCGTGAAGTCCGGGACAAAGATGCCGAGCTGTTCGCGCGAATCAAGCGCCTTCCAAAGAAGGCGCGCTCAACCCGATTATTCGCAAGCGATTCAGTCGCCGTGGTGAAGAAGTTCCCATCCCTCCTTACCTACTTTCGGCAGGGCAGGCTCGACAAGTTCTTTCTCAATCAGAAAAATACGGATGAACCTGTAGAACTGGATTTTCTAACAGCCGTCAAGGTGTTAAAGCCCGACGATCAGGGAGAGAAACGCCAGACCATTCCGCAGGAGTTCTATGCGTTGCTTGATAGGAACAAGGCGGCCTTTGCCTCTGCCACGAGCTTCGAGCATGACAATGCCATCGCAAAGCACAGAGGCGGTGCGAACGATGCCTATATTCTCAAGCGGCTGAAGGCGAAGGAAATCCGCCGCTATCATGGATTTACAGAGGACGATGAACTTGTTATCCAACAGGTAATTTTGCTCCTGACCGACGGGGCGCTTCCCAAGCCCACGACAAAAAAAGTGGCAGAGGCTTTGAAGAAGGAGATGGAGCCGCTTCGTGTTTTGGGTATTTTAAGGCGGGATATTCCGGTAGCGTTCTTTCAAGCCACATATTCCCAGATGGGTGCCGCAGGTTTAAGTCCACGCGAGGTGATTTTGTCGTCGTGGTTTGTTCAGAAGGAGTTTTTGTGATATGAAAGTGGCCTTGCGGAGGATTCGAAGTGAGTATGAAGGATTTTCCAGTCTGATTCAGCTTCATACCCAAATTGGGGAAGTTGCTGGACAGAAGATTGATATTGAAATGAATCAATGTGACTGGATAGACGCCAACATGTGCGCCCCTTTGGGTGCGATCTTGTACAAGGCAAGCCGCAAACTAAATAGAGTGGCATTATCCAACATCGCTGAACGTGTCGAAAAAATCCTTTCAAAAAATGGCTTTTTAAGCCATTATGGTCAAGAAATAATTGCAGACACCTACGAAACAACCGTAGAATACCAACGATTTGAACCAAAGGACGACCGTTATTTCAGCGATTATATCGAGAAGCGCTTAATCGGCAAGGGAATCCCATCTATGTCTTTGGGACTTCTCAAGAAATTTCGAGAGAGCATCTTTGAAATTTTCAGCAATGCGGTCATTCATGCCGAGACAAAACAGGGCATTTTTTCTTGCGGGCAATTTTTCCCAAAAAAACACCGGTTTAATTTCTCCATTGCGGACCTGGGGATTGGAATCCGCCAAAATGTGCAACAGAAGGCTCACCTTATTTTATCGGCAGAGAAGGCCATTGTTTGGGCGATGGAGGGACGGAACACGACAAAAAAGGGTGGTATCCCGGGTGGACTGGGCCTTAAACTCCTTCAAGACTTTATAAGCATGAATCACGTGCGGATTCAAATGATCTCCGATAGTGGATACTGGAAGCTGTCGGATGGAAAGGCCATTACCAAAACGTTTTCCAATCCTTTTCCAGGAACGGTTGTCAACATTGAGATCAATACTGCCGATACCGCGTCGTATTGTCTGACATCAGAAATGCGTTCGGAAGATATCTTTTGAAACGATAAAAGGGGGAATCATGGTTGAACAGGTTACCATTCGGATATTTGAGATTGTTGGAAGCGGCCTTTGTGTCGCGTCCGATGACGGGCAAAAGGTGCATGATGAAATCGCGGCTGTTTTAAAGAAAAAAAGAAAAGCACAACTTTCTTTTTTGAACGTGAAAAGTTTGACTTCCGCATTTCTCAATACCGCCGTGGGTCAACTTTATGGAGAATTTTCAGAAGGGCAGATCAAGTTGGGCCTTTCCGTTTCCGACATGGAACAAGACGACCTCTATCTTCTAAAACGGGTTGTGGACACGGCCAAACAGTACTTTAAAGATCCAGAACGCACCCAAAAGGCCAGGGAAGAAGTGTTGGGAAGAGATGGAAAATAGGGCGCACCCCATCAACGATTATCCTTTTACAAAAAAGGATCTGCTCCTCTTCGATGCGAACATCTGGTTATTTCTCTATGCCAGACCCGTTCCGGATGATTCAAGAATTCCCCTTTATTCAGAGGCGTTCAAACGCATTCTTGAGGCCAAAAGTCGTATTTTCATTGATGTGCTGGTGCTTTCTGAATTCATGAATGGTTATTCAAAAATAGAGCATCGTTTTTCAAGAAAAGGGAGTAAACTTAAAGAGTTTCAAAAGAGTTCTGCGTTTAAGCCGATTGCCACTGACATCGTGGATGCGGCAAAGCGCATATTGCGCCAGTGTGAGCGGATCGGAAGCGGCTTTGAGCAGGTAGATATGGGTGCTCTCCTCTCCAACTATCAAATGAAATGCCCCGACTTTAACGATCAAATATTGGCTGAGATATGTAAGACTCGTCACTTAAAACTGGTGACAGATGATGCCGGTTTTAAAGATGACGAACTGACGTTATTGACGGCCAATAGGCATTTACTGGTGTAAAAGAGATGAACCGCACCCAAGCCCGCGACCTTATCAAGGAGACATTCAAGCAGGCGTTCGATAAAACGCTCTTCCGCAACTTTGCCATCAACCTGCTGAACCAGTTCGATGAGGACAAAGCGTCTGCGTGGAATAGCCAATACGTCAAAGACGCTTTCAAAGATCACGTCCATCGTTACGAGCGCCTTGGCACATATACGTCGCCTGACAATGAGAAACTCGACGTCCTGATCGTTCACCTTACGGCCAAGTCCAAACTCGAACGCGCCCGCACTGCTATTCGAAACTTCGTAGCCGATCACCTGAAGACGCGGGATGAAAAGGATGCTGCGCTCGTGGCCTTTGTTTCACCGTCTGAAGCGACTTGGCGTTTCTCCTACGTCAAAATGGAATACGCTACCGTCCAAAAAGAGTCTGGCAAAGTGGGTGTGGAAACGCGCCTCACGCCCGCCCGGCGGTTTTCTTACATTGTTGGCGAGGGCGAAAGTTGCCATACCGCACAGACCCAATTTCTCGATTTGCTTCAAGATACAGAGACTGACCCGATCCTCGCCAAAATCGAAGAGGCGTTCAGCGTCGAGGCCGTCACGACGGAGTTCTTTAAAAAGTACGCCGCCCTGTTTTCCGAGATTCACAAGGAGATGGATCGTTTGATTGGCCAGGACGAGACCCTCCGAAACGATTTTGATGCCAAGCACGTCAATACCGTGGACTTCGCCAAAAAACTTATGGGGCAAATCGTCTTCCTCTACTTCCTCCAGAAAAAAGGCTGGCTCGGTGTGGCAGAGGGACAGGACTGGGGGAGCGGCCCGCGCGACTTCCTGCGGCGATTGTCAAACGGCGAGTATGGCAAATACACCAACTTCTTCAACGACATCCTTGAACCGCTTTTCTACGACACGCTCGCCACTGACCGCGGTCAGGAGGCATGGTGTAACCGTTTCAAATGCCGCATCCCGTTCCTGAACGGTGGCCTGTTTGAATCCCTGGGTAACTACAGTTGGCAAAAGACCGATATCCTTCTACCGAACAGCCTCTTTATCAATTCTGACCCTGTGGAGGAAGGCATCACGGGAACGGGCGTTCTTGACGTATTCGACCGCTATAACTTCACCGTCAACGAGGCCGAGCCGCTGGAAAAAGAGGTGGCCATTGACCCTGAAATGCTTGGCAAGGTGTTTGAAAACCTGATTGAAGATAACCGGCGCAAGGGTCTCGGTGCCTATTACACCCCGCGTGAGATCGTGCATTATATGTGTCAGGAGAGCCTCATCAACTACCTTGATACCGGGCTGAACCGCCCCGCCAAACCTCGCGCAGGACAGTCCATCGTGGTTCCCCGGAAAGACGTGGAAGATTGGATTCGACAGAGTGACCAGTTTGCCCACTACGCCGCCGCGATCGCGGCCGGGACGAAGGGGGACCACTATCCCAAGCCGCCTGAATCCATTCGCAAGTTTGCTGCGGAAATCGACGCCCTTCTGCGCGACATCACCATTTGCGACCCCGCCGTTGGGTCCGGCGCGTTTCCCGTTGGCATGATGACCGAGATCGTCCGCGCCCGCTGTGCACTCACGCCCTACTTCAACGACGTTCACGAACGCACCTCTTACTTTTTTAAGCGCCACGCCATTCAAACCTGTCTCTACGGTGTAGATATTGATGCCAGTGCGGTTGAGATTGCCAAGCTCCGCCTTTGGCTCTCGTTGGTGGTAGACGAGGAGGACGTGAAGGAGATCAATCCGCTACCGAATCTCGATTACAAGATCGTGACAGGGAATTCGCTGATCGGCTTTCCGTTCAAGGGTTCCCCGTTTAAGCCGCCATGGCTCTCAGAGATTGAATCACTCAAGCAGCGATTCTTTGACGAGACAGACCACGAAGAAAAGGGAAGGTTGAAAGGCCAAATCGATCAAAAACTTCATGAGTGCTTTGCTACATCCAAGAGAAGACTTGGATATGAGGTAAATTTCGACTTCGAAGTTTTTTTCTCGGAGGTGTTTCATGAAAGAGGCGGCTTTGATGTTGTGATTGCTAACCCGCCGTATGGCGCGGGCATTGATGATATGCTTCCAGTGTTGCGCCCATTGTATTTTGATGCCATCAAGAATTACGCCGACATTTACAAAATGTTTATGCAGCTTGGGCTTCGTAAGCTTCGGACTGACGGAATCCAAGCCCTTATCACGCCGAATACATTTTTGGCACAACCAAGGTATAGGGACATCCGTGCCGTGCTGCTCCAGTGCGAGATGGCAAAACTTGTAAATTTGGGTGAGGAGGTTTTTGAAAACGTCATTGTCCCGACTTGCATCTCGTTCATCAAACGCACGCTCCCGTCTGATGCGTATCTATTCGCTGACTTGAGCAAGGAGAGTAAGTTTGCGGGCGATCTGCGAGCTATTCCATTCCGTCAGATTCCGATCCAACGCGTGACGTCGTCAAAGGACTTGAGCCTCTACTTCGGCAGGGAACTTCGTGACAACGAGGTGACGTTTGCGGACGCACTTGAAATTAAAGATGCAGGCATTCAATACCATAGGTCAGGCATTGGCCTACAAAACAAGGGCGGCAACGATTTGTATGAACGGCTTTTCAACAGTGACTGCAAAGCCTTCAAATCCACAGTCCCTGTCTGGTATGGCAGGCTCATGAATAGATGGCTCATAGCGCCTCAAACAGATGAATTTTTCAATCTAGACTACGACCGCATCTTGAAATCGAACGAAAGTGTTAGCTTTTCAGAAACCTCTTTTGACGTCTCACCGAAAATTATCTGGCGACAGACTGCCTCTTGTCTGCGGGCGACAATCGACACTAATCGGCGCTGGTTTCGGAACACGATTCAGTGCGCCTACGTCAAGGAGGGATACAAAGCAAGATTGAATGTTCATTACGTTTTGGGCGTCATCAATTCACGATACATTGAACACGCCTACAACGCACTGGTGAAAGAGGCAGGCAGAGTATTTCCTCAAGTGAAGCTCACACACGTCAAAAAACTTCTGCTTGCAATCCCCGAAAAGGGTACGCAAGAGGAAATTGCTGGCCTCGTTGACCGCATCCTCTCGACAAAACAGCGCGATCCTACGGCAGACATAACGGCGTTGGAGCGGGAGATTGATCAGTTGGTGTATGCGTTGTACGGATTGACGCCGGAGGAGATCGCCATTGTGGAGGGGACGGCAACATGAAATCGCTCTCGGACATCCGGCGGCAACTGGCCGTCGGCGAATTTGAGTTCAGTCGC
>CAYJWQ010000052.1:0-12862 GCA_964373895.1 uncultured Nitrospirota bacterium | reverse complement strand
CATATCGACATACTCCAGCGATTTTTTGCCGTGTAACCATTGATTAACTTGCCATTTTGCCCTGATAATGCGATATTGATGGTGTTTTCAGGCAGTTTGGCCCGCTGCCGCTTATCAGCGACTTCAGAACATCCTTAATTAAGACATTATGCTTACATCTAACGCAACGAGAAGTCAACGACCAAGACTCCTCGATGAAGTACGAAAGGTACTCCGCCTGCACCACTATTCCAGTCACACCGAACGGGCCTATGTGGAGTGGATCGTACGGTTCGTCCGTTTCCACGGCATGAGGTTTCGCAAAGACCTTCTATTTCAGAAAAGGCCGTATAAAAAACGGAACAACTTCCGAGCGGGTCATTCTCCTGTGGACATCAGGCGCCTGATGGGAATGGCTCCCTACCATTGGCCAAAGGGCCTGATCAGACACAACCGCAGCACAACGCGTTTGGCAACGCGATTTCTTTAGTACCACATTGCCCCTATACCCTTTATGGTAAGGTGTCGATGGCCCGAACCGCTTCTGTTGTGAACTTTTATAAACGGTCTCATTATTGTCTGTACATAAGACCGTTTATACAGAGCGCGCACAGCGCGCGTGAGGGGGAGGCTCCATTACCCCCCCCATCCCCCCCTTGGCAAGGGGGGGATGGGGGGGTTGTCTCACACCCAATGGCGGCGCTCTCTTGCCGATCAGGAAAGTCTTGTGGTAGCCTCTTTGTAAATCCAACCCATTTTTATGTCGAATGATTCACCTGATGGATGTCACCAAGGTCTATCCCCACGCCGTTCAGCCGGTGACAGCGCTCAAAGGGATTACCCTGACGTTGAATAAGGGCTCCTTGTCCCTTCTTATGGGGCCTTCCGGTTGCGGAAAATCGACGCTGCTTAATTTAATAGGAGGGTTAGACCAACCGACTTCGGGAAAGATTTCGATTGCGGGGAGACCGACGGAGAATTTCAACGACGCCGATTGGACAGAACTTCGCCGCTGGCATGTCGCGATGATCTTCCAGTTTTTTAATCTTCTTCCGATGTTGACCGCGATCGAGAATGTCGCCCTTCCCCTGCTCCTTCGAGGCGATCCGCAACGTTCCGCGCGACAGAAGGCCAAAGAGGCGTTAATCGCCGTGGGACTTTCCGATCGTATGGAACACCTCCCCTCCGCCCTGTCCGGAGGCGAGATGCAGCGCGTGGCGATTGCGCGGGCTGACGCCACAACGCCCCAGATTCTTCTGGCGGATGAGCCGACCGGAAATTTGGATTCTACGACTGGCGACGAGATATTGCGCCTTCTCGCCTCTCGCGCAAGACAATCCGGCGCCACGCTGCTGCTTGCCACCCATAGCGACCTCGCTATTTCTCTTTCTGACCAGATCATTCACCTCAAGGACGGGAAAATCACGCAAATCGAAGAGAGGCGCTAATGCGATTTCTCCTCCAGTGGATTTCGCTTCGGCATTTTTGCGAAAAACGCTCTCTGTTGACGATTGTCGGGATTGCGCTCGGCATCTCGATTTTTATCTCCATCCGCGCCGCAAACACCAGCATCCTGAACACCTACCGTGACACCGTGCACGCCGTTGCGGGAAACACAACGCTTGAAATAGTAGGGCCGTTGGGGACCTTTGACGAAGAGACCATCACAAAGATACGAAACACCCCTGGGGTCTCCCATCTCTCCCCCATCGTTCAATCCTCTTTTCTGATGACGTCTCCCCCTTCCGCAAAGGGGGAGGTCTTGCTGGTCATCGGGGTGGATCTTCTTACGGAAGGGCCTTTCCGAGAATACGAATTGCGGGGAATTTCGGATGAGGCGGCGTTTGAAGCGCTGATGGACCCATCTGCCCTCTTGTTAACCGAGCCATTTGCAAAACGTCATCAGATGCATATCGGAGATGCCTTCGAGACAAGATATGGAGGAAAAGTTTTGACGCTTCGCGTCATCGGTTTTCTTGCGGGATCGGGATTGGCTTCGGCCCATGATGGAAATATTGCCATCATGGATATTGCCTCGGCGCAATGGCTGATGGGGAAGGTGGGGCTTCTCGACCGGGTGGATCTGATCACAGAGGGCCCGACGGATGAGGAGATTCGGCGCCTCAACGAAAAGTTGGGGGGTGCTGCGACCGTTCGCCGTCCTCAACAACGGGGCGCACAGGTGGAAAAAATGCTTGCTTCCTTTCAGATGAATCTTACGGCCCTTTCGACCCTCTCGCTCTTCGTCGGAATTTTCCTTATCTACACTACCCTTTTTGTATCGGTCATTCACCGCAGAAGAGAGATCGGCATTTTGCGGGCGATAGGCGCCAGTCGCGCTTCTATCTTTCTGGTGTTCACCCTGGAAGGTGCCCTCTTAGGAATAATCGGTGGCGTCTTAGGGGTGTTTTTAGGCGCTTTCCTTGCGCGTGCCGTGCTTGGCATCATTTCCAAAACCGTCACGTCCCTTTACGTCCCGATCGCCCCTTTTTTTAGCGGCCTTTCAGAAACGGTGATGCTGGAAGGGATCGGCATCGGGGTGGGGGTCGCGACCCTCTCCTCGCTGTTTCCCGCGTTTCATGCAAGCCGATTGAGACCGCGTGAGGCATTAGAAGGAATCTACGCCTCTTTGCGTCCAGTCAACCATCGGTTGTCTCTCATTGCATCGGCGATCGCCGGCCTTTCCGCTTTTTATCTCTCTCGACTTCCAACGGTACGGGGGCTGCCGCTGGCCGGCTATCTTTCGGCTGCGGCCCTTCTTATAGGATTCTCGCTGATGGTGCCTGCCGCGGTTCTCCTGTTTTCTCGAACCGTCCGACCTTTTCTTAAATGGGCGCCCCCTGCGTTTCGATTCGCAGAGGGCCATCTTGTACAGGCCATGCGACGCAATGTTCCAACGATCTCTGCCTGGATGGGGGCCCTTTCCATGATGATCAGCGTCAGTATTATGATCGAAAGTTTTAGAAACACGGTCATCTTCTGGATTGATCAGACCATTCAGGCGGATATAATCGGGGGGCCGGTTTCCATCCTTACCAACCAGTCCGAAGGGTCTATTCCAATAAAACTTTTTTCGCGGATCAAGGAAATGCCGGGGGTGGCCGCTCTGGACCCGTATCGATCACGCGATATCCTGCTGGGAGAGAAGCCGGCGATTTTAGTGGGACGCGATCTTGCCGTTCATGCCAGGCATAGTCGCTACCTGTTTCGATCCGGAAATTCAGAGGAGGTGATAAGAAACGCCATCCAGAGACGCCAGCTCCTCATCTCCGAACCGTTTGCAAACCAGCTTTCCCTTCGCGAAGGGGAGGTCATCCATCTCCCTTCCCCACAGGGTCTTCTTGCCTTCGAAATCGGCGGCATCTTTTACGACTACAGCACCGATGGCGGAAAGTTGGTGATGGATCGGACATTTTTAGAAAAATACTGGAAAGACGATCAGATTGATGTGGTGGCCATTTATCTGAAAGAAGGAGAGGCGGTTGATCTCATCAGAAAAGAGCTGGTTCAAAGTTATGGAGACCAATACGGGATAACCTTTATCACACAGGCGTCGTTAAAGGATGAAATTCTAAAGGTCTTTGACCAGACCTTTGTTGTGACTTATGCCTTAGAGTGGATCGCGGTCCTTGTCGCCTTACTTGGAATCACCAACACCCTTTTTGTCGCAATCCTGGAGAGACGACGAGAGATCGGAATTGTAAGGGCGATCGGGGGGTCGGGCCAACAGGTCGCCCACGTGGTGATGATCGAGGCCTTTTACATCGGCATCATTGGAAATGTTCTTGGCATCATCTGCGGATTCTTCCTCTCCTTAATCCTGATCTTTGTCATCAACAAGCAATCGTTCGGCTGGACAATCGTTTTCTCTTTCCCTCTGTCCGTTATAGGGTACTCCTTTCTCCTGGCAAGTCTCACTTCGCTTGCGGCCGGATACTTTCCGGCAAGGCGGGGGGCAAAGATCAATATTGCGGAGGCGATCTCCTATGAATAGCAGGCTGCCAAAAATGTCTGTCGGAGGCGTTGGAGGGGTGATGCTTCTTGCGCAGCTCGTTCTCATGGCAAATGTGCCGCCATCTTTTGCCCAAAATGTTCCCAACCGCTTTAAAGCAGCCGAGGCGGGATATGTTTTTTCCTTTCCCAGAGATCACGGTTCCCATCCGGTCTATCGGACAGAGTGGTGGTATTTTACTGGAAACTTAGAATCAAAAGACAAAAAAGAATATGGTTATGAGCTGACCTTTTTCAGACAGGGGATAGACAATCTTAAAGCCCATCAGAATCGATCCCGATGGGCCGTTCGTGATCTTTATTTTGCCCACTTTGCCCTGACAGACGTTGCGCGCGGGCAATTTTATTTCCAAGAGAGAATGAGCCGGAAGGCCCTCGGTCAGGCGGGCGCCAAAGAAGAGAGATTAGAGGTTTGGATTGACCGATGGAGGATAAGGCAAGAGGGAGACCAAATTCACCTGATCGCGGAGGCGCAAGGGGACGAGCGATTTGCGATTCAGTTTGTCCTGACGCCCGTCAAACCGCCGGCGATCCATGGGGAGAAGGGTATAAGCCAAAAAGGGGAGGAAGCGGGACAGGCCTCGCATTACTATTCCCTTACCCGGATAAAGACAGAAGGCTCCCTCTGGGTCAACGGGGAAAAAACGCGGGTCGAAGGTATCAGTTGGATGGATCATGAGTTTGGAAGTAGTTTTCTGAATGCCCATCAGATTGGATGGGATTGGTTTTCCATCCAGTTAGAGGATGGGAATGAAGTGATGCTCTATCATATTCGCGGAGACGATGGAAGAGGCGATTCTCACTCCAGCGGGACATGGATCTATCCCGATGGCAAAACGCGCCACCTTGCCCTTGGCGACTTCAAACTGACACCGATTGGATATTGGACCAGTAAAAAAAGCGGAGGGCGCTACCCGATTCGCTGGAGGATTGAAGTCCCTTCTGAAGGGTTTTGGATAGAATCTCAGCCGGCCTTCTCCCACCAGGAACTGATCACACAAAAGAGCACCCGTGTCATCTATTGGGAGGGGGCCAGCCGCTTTTACGGTATCAGGCAGGGAAGGCCCATCAAGGGATTAGGTTATGTCGAACTGACCGGCTACGCGCACCCATCTCGAAGAGGGCTATTCGAGTGAGATGACGCTTCCTATTTTCCTCTGAAGGGCCTTTTGATACACAAGATTGGCGACCACCAAATCCAAAATCGCCAGTCCGGTAGAATCGAAAAGGGTAATCTGTTGGCGATTCCTTCTTCCTGGCTTCTGCCCTGTTATCACCTCGCCGAGGGAGGCATGAATGGATTCTGGACTGATGATCCCTTTTGAAAGGGGAACATTGATCTCCCCGGAATGGGCGGCCTGTTTGACATCGTCCACCACGATCAGGGCCTTTTCTAATATTTTCGGGTCTAATTCCTGTTTTCCCGGGGCATCTGCGCCAATGGCGTTAATATGGGTGCCGGGTTGAATCCACTCGGAGTGGACAAGGGGGGTGTTGGATGGCGTTGTGGTCACCACAATATCCGACGCGCATGCCTTCGCTATTTCTTTCTCCGGTATCAACGCAATCTTATAGCGCTTGCTTTGCTCTGCGCAAAATTGCCTTGCTTCTTTATGGTTCTTTCCGGCAACCCTAACGGTCTTAATCGGAAAGAGTGCCAGCAGACCCGAAAGCTGCATCCGCGCCTGTCTTCCACAACCGATTAAACCGGCGGTAGTCGCGTCCTTTCGCGCGAGATGCTTTGCGGCGACGGCCCCTGTCGCGCCTGTTCGAATATCGGTCAGGGCGGTCGCGGAGAGCAAGGCAAGGGGGGCGCCTGTGTCGGGATCGGAAAGGAGCGTGACCGCCATTACGGCAGGGAGATTGGCGCTTGGATTATTGGGATGCGAATTGACCACTTTCACACAGGCGCGCTTCTTTTTAGGCCAATACGCGGGCATCACCCGAAGATCGCCTGTCTTAAAGTGAAGGTAAAGTTTGGAGGGCATTTGAATCTGTCCCCTGGCATGGGCAATAAAGGTCTCTTCCACCTGTTGGATCGCCTCTTCCATGGAGATCAGCGGACTGATATCTTTTTCGCCTAAGATTAAGAGTTTCATGCAGGAGATCCTAACGCGGCAAAGCCGCAGGCGCCACGAAGTCTGTCAGATTTGATCTTATTAACTGTCTCATAATAGAATTGACACTCTTGAAATATGATTATGAGACAGTTATGCAGGGGCCTTCCCCTCACGCGCGCTGTGCGCGCTCTGTATAAACGGTCTTATGTACAGACAATAATGAGACCGTTTATAGTATATCCAGCCTAAGGATTTTACGCAAAACAACTTGAACAACTTTGCTGCTTTGCTTTTCTGTTATTTCTTTTCTTGGCGTGATCGTATAGTTCCATTCCCCGTGGAACTCATGTGGTTCAATGTTGAGAGATTGCACTTGAAATAGTTAATACTTAGGCACGAAATTATTATTTCGCAACTCTCTCGGTTAAAAAAGAGATTGACGAAGAAAAGAGAGAAGGACCATAATCTCTACAAGGACGTTTTTGAAAGAGGGGCAGGAAATGACAACAGAAGCAGAAATTCTTACCACGCTTACCAAGATTACAGATGCCAATTTCGGAAATAACATTGTTGCCCTGGGATTCGTAAAAGATCTCGAGATCAAAGGCACCCATGTTCATTTTAACATCGTTCTTCCCACCCCTGTCTTCCCCAGTTACGAACGGATGAAAGATGAGGCAGAACAACTGATCAAGGGGCTTGCTGGCGTCGCCTCCGTATGCGGTCATATCAAAAGCGAGATCAGCCGTTCGGGGGCGGCTGATCGTTCTGCCCTCGCCAGCGTAAAAAATATTGTCGCCATTGGAAGCGGCAAGGGAGGCGTGGGGAAATCAACGGTCACCGTCAATATTGCGGCGGGGCTGGCCAAATACGGCGCAAGAGTCGGATTGGTGGATGGGGATATTTATGGCCCTTCCTTGCCAATCATGCTCGGCGCAAGAGAGGAAGCGCTCCTCCAGAATGAACAGGGGATTGTTCCTGTTGAATCGTTGGGAATGAAATTTATGTCGATGGGGCTCCTCTCTCGGGGATCCGCCCCGCTCATCTGGCGCGGCCCGATGGCACATAAAGCCGTTCAGGAGTCGCTCCTTCGCGTCGACTGGGGAGAGCTCGATTATCTCTTTGTGGATATGCCCCCCGGAACGGGGGATGTCCACCTGACATTGGTGCAAACGGTTCCACTCACAGGCGCTGTCATGGTTTCCACCCCCCAGGATGTGGGACTGACGATTTCCATGAAGACCTTCCGAATGTTTGAGCAGACCAAGGTTCCAGTCTTGGGGCTGATCGAAAATATGAGTTATCATCTCTGCTCTCATTGCGGAGAGCGCGATGAGATTTTTGGCTATGGAAGCGTTATGAAAGAGGCTGAAAAACTGAACGTTCCCTTCTTGGGAGAGATTCCCATCGATCGAGCCATCCGGGAGCAGGCCGATTTTGGTCTGCCGGTCATCATCGCAAAAACGGAATCTCCCGCAGCGCGCGTCTATTTACAGATCATCGAACGCTTGGCAGCCCGGATTCATCTTCAGAATGTAAAAACAAAACCGATATCGATTATTGAGGAAGAAGAGGCGTCTGACACCTTTAATGTATAATCTGTCATGATGAGCGACGCACCAGGGTTAAAACCAAATCATACGCCGGCATTGATAAAAAAACAGGGGAATACGGGGCTTACAATCTCCTGGGACGATGGGCATGTGAGCGCGTACCGTTTTAGGTACCTCCGCCAAAACTGTTCCTGCGCAGCCTGCGTGGAAGAGTGGACAGGGAAACGGTTGCTTGACCCGGAGGCCATCCCGCTTGATCTTGCCTGCACAAAAGTTGAGCCCACAGGGAATTATGCCTTAAGTTTTACCTTCAGCGATTATCACAACACCGGCATTTATCACTTTGAACATCTGCGCGCGATTTGTCCCTGTGAATTGTGCAAAGGGAGTCTTTCGGAGTAACCCGCCGGAGTAACTCGTATGAAACAGATAAAAGATGAAGAGATAAAAATCCAAGCCGAGGTCTTAGACTCAAGAAGGTGTAAGTTCAAGGTGGATCGCCCGGTATTTCGGGCGGGCGGCGCCCTTCAATTCCAAAACAGGGAAGAGGCCCGGGAATCGCCGCTTGCGGAGTTAATCTTTGGCATCGAAGGCGTAACCGGCGTATTGCTTGCCTTGGATGTGGTGACGGTTCAAAAGGAAGATGAGGACGATTGGCGCCACATTGGAAAGCTGATTGGCAAGGCGATCAGGGTCCATTTAAAATCGGAGACGGCCACCCTTTCGTCCGCCCTCTCTGAAATACCAGAAAATGCCACTCTGGAGGATCAAATCAGGGCAAAAGTACAACATATTCTGGAGACACAGATTAATCCTGGCGTGGCGGGGCATGGAGGACAGGTTAGCCTTCTGGATGTGAAGGGGAGTGTGGTGTATATCAAGATGGGCGGTGGTTGTCAGGGATGCGGTATGGCATCGGTAACCCTCAAACAGGGGATTGAGAAATCGATACGGCATTTTGTCCCCGAGGTATCCGAAATCCTTGATGTCACCGATCATCGCTCCGGCCAGAACCCCTATTACGCACCCTCCAAGAAATAAGACGGATTCTTCCCTGGGAAACCTTCAACCAGACAGCCCTTCGGCAAAGGGCGTCTATCTAATGGAGCCTCCCCTTCTCGCGCGCTGTGCGCGCTGGGTCGCTTCGCTACGGGATATTATCTACGCAAAAACGTATATCTTTTAGACATAGAGTCTATTCGTAATCTCCAGATAACCATGACCGTTCGTCATTTTCGAGAAGTAGCCATTCGGGCCTCCCAAAAGGCGGGACAAATTTTAAGAAAAGGCCTGACGCGCCCCATCGAGGTCTATTACAAAGGTGATCTCAACCTGGTTACCCCCATCGACCGGCAATCGGAAGAGGCGATTGTGTCATTCATCATGCGACATTTCCCCGACCATCAAATTATGGCAGAGGAAGGTCATGAGAAGAAAAGCGACTCGCCGTACAGATGGATCATCGATCCTCTCGATGGAACGACCAATTACACCCACCGATTCCCTTTTTTTTGCGTCTCCATCGCGCTCGAGGTGGCGGGAGAGGTGCAACTGGGAGTCGTCTATGACCCGATCCGGAAGGAGCGTTATGTCGCCGAGAAAGGGAAAGGCGCGACGCTGAATGATGTGCCCATTGCCGTCTCCTCCGTAAGCGTTTTAAACAAGAGCCTCCTGGTCACCGGTTTCTCTTATGACATCCACACGTCGCCCGATAATAATTTTGAGTACTTTATTAATTTCAGCCTGGGGGCCCAGGCCGTTAGAAGGACCGGCTCGGCCGCGCTCGATCTTTGCTATGTTGCGTCCGGAAGGATGGATGGATTTTGGGAGTCAAAACTGAAGCCGTGGGATACCGCGGCGGGGAGCCTTATTTTACAAGAGGCGGGAGGGAGGGTCACCAGTTTTTCCGGGAAACCGTTCTCGATTTATGACGCCAAAATTCTGGCAACCAACGGAAAGATCCATAAGGAAATGATCCGAATTCTAAACAGGTGATAGAACAATCCCCCTACGCTCCAGCCACTCGTAAAGAGCAGATCAGTTGGTGTCTTTATGATTTTGGAAACTCTGCGTTCACCACGATCATTGTCACCGTCGTCTATGGCGTTTATTTCACCGAGGTCGTCGCCAGAGAAGGAGGCGTCACCCTTTGGGGACGGGGCGTTGCCTTCTCGATGGTGGCGGTTGCGTTGCTCTCCCCCTTCGTAGGGGCATTGGCGGATGAATCCGGGAGGAAAAAAACTTTCCTGGTGATCTTTACGTTAGTATCGATCCTCTTTACCGCCCTTCTTTTTTTTATAAAAGAGGGCGACATTGTAAAAGGACTCCTCTTTTTTATCATCGCCAATATCGGTTTTAACGCCGCCCTTACCTTCTATGACGCATTTTTGAAGGAACTCACCGCGGATGGCCGCATGGGGCGACTTTCAGCGTATGGCTGGGCCACCGGTTATGTCGGTGGCTTTTTCTCCCTTCTCCTTGTGGTCCCCTTTATTCAAAACGGGTTTAAAGAAGCCTCTTTTCGCTTCTCTTTTGTCATCACGGCCCTCTTCTTCCTCGTTTTCTCGCTTCCTCTTTTTATATCGCTTAAAGAACGATGCGTCAGGACCCGACCTCTTCATTCAAAGACCTACATGAAAATGGGCGTTCACAGAATAGGGGAGACGTTAAAGAGTATTCGCCAATTCAAGGCGTTGATAAAATATTTCATTGCCTATTTTCTATACAACGAAGCGATCAACACCATTATTGTCTTTTCATCTATTTTTTCGCGGCAGGTGCTTAAGTTCACCCCTTCCGAGATGATGACCTACTTTATCGTCACACAGGTCAGTGCCGCTGTGGGAACGTTCTTCTTCGGCCCACTCACAGATAAAATAGGGTCGAAGCGAATAATCTCGATCACCCTGCTTGGTTGGATTGGTATTGTCTTTTGGGCCTTTTGGGTTGAAACAAAAGCGGGTTTCTATGGACTGGGGATTGCGGCGGGGAGTATTTTGGGGACGACGCAGTCGGCCAGCCGTACCCTGCTCGCCAGGTTCGCCCCCATTCAGAAGGGCGCAGAGTTTTTTGGTTTCTTCTCTCTTATCGGGAAAATCTCCGCGTCGTTAGGACCGCTCTTTTATGGCGAAATAGCGCGCCTCACCGGAAGCCAGAGATTTGCAACCCTTTCACTGAATTTATTTTTTATCGCGGGTTTTTTATTGCTCCAGACGGTTGATGAGAAGAGCGGCGCCGGCGCAGCTAAACAGTGGGACGGTGTCTGTTAACCGATTTTAAAGGGAATGGGCATAAAGGTAACAATAAAGAGGGCAATCGATCCCCATCCGACCAACCGATGTTTGAAGTCCAGCGGAATATTTTCATCTATGATCGGCGGATGTCGGACCCCCAAAACAGCGGTCAAGACGGCCCAGACATACCAACCACTCCACCCCAGCGTGCCCAGGAAGATTAAAATCAATACCATTCCGATTGAGATAAAGCGCTGTTTTCTCCCAAACAGGGCATAGGCAATGTGCCCTCCATCCAATTGACCGATCGGAAGGAGGTTGAGCGACGTAATGAAGAAACCGATCCATCCCGCAAACGCAACAGAATTCAACACCACATCATATCCCGCCGGCGGGTTTTTCCCTAAAAGATAGGCGAGAAACGAAAACGCGAGTGGATCGCCCAGATGGAGTAACGCGCCTGTGTCTTGTATTTCGATGATCGACGATGAAGAGAGACCCCATCCAACGGCAAAGAGGGCCACGATAAATCCTGCAATGGGGCCGGCTGCGCCGATATCCAGCAAAGCCTTTTTTTCTAAGATCGGAGAACGCATCCTGATGAAGGCGCCAAACGTCCCGATCCCAAATGGAAACCAGGGACCGGGTATAAAATAAGGAGGCGTGGTCTGCACACCATACCTTTTCGAGACCACGTAATGGCCCATTTCATGAACAAAGAGAATTAGCATGAGGGTGAACGAGAAGGGGATGCCTTTCGCCAGATCGATCGGCCGACGCAAGGGATCCCCCCCCTCCTGGTACGTCCCTGCAAGCAAGGTTGTAAAAACCGTAAGCAAAAACAAAATGACCGGCACCACAAATCGCACCTTCGGTTGTGCGTGGCTGGCATGTGAAACTTCTTCTTTAAGGGGAGGGGTCTCTCTCGACGGCCCGTTGATCGAAACCGTCTCCACCTCATGTACCTCTTCATGCTTCATATATATATCCTAATCCTGCAGAGACTCCTGTTTTTATTATAACCCCCCTCTCCTTCTTGTAACAAGCCGTCGGACGACAGCAGATGAAAGAATGTAACAGGAGATATCTTCATGCTGGAACCGTTCTTAGTGACCTTGAGGCGGGAGAGATATGGCTGCGTTTCTCCGTTTCACAGAACAATCGGCGTCATAGACACACCAAACCCGAAAGGCGGCCAATAATAAGAGCCGACCTAAGAGCCCGGAAGAAAAGGGGACATTGCCCCGAAGGATATCAAAATAGTTTTCAGGCAGGAGGGCACTGTCTAAAATAGTCGATGCGATAAAGAATGCGGCCCCCTTTGCCCAATCCTCATTGTAAAATTGTCCCAAGCCTGGTATGAGGCCGGAGAGGATGAGCGCCAGTTGATTTGATTTTGGCTTATCGGACGATTGCGGCGCCATGGAGTAAACACTTTTTTTGGGCGAGCATACGCAAATTGGATCCTGCTTGTCAAAGACATTTCAGCCTTGGCACAGATACAAGCAGGGTGCATTACCTCCATCTCGGTTGATCCCTTTTGCGCCAGTGCCGATCCCATCGGCCATCCTCCAAGCACGATTGGCACACGATTGGGGTCAAATCTTTACTCTTGACTCTTTGTGCGTATCAGGGATGACGTGATAAAAGGCTTCTGGTCACTCGATACCATCCTAAAGTCAAGAGTAAAGATTTGACCCTAATGGTTTTTCCTGATACCTTAACATGCCTGCAAAGGCAACGCTGATACCGAGCAGATGATGCGAACGATCAAGGAGGAGTTGCTATGGCTGAACGAGTTCGGCAATTTGAAAGAGGCGGGAGGAGTCATTGGCCGGTGGATCGAGCGGGACGACAACCGGGATTATGTTCACTCGGCGTTGCGATACAGAAGCCCGATGGAGTTTGAAGCGGGCCTCATGAGGGAGGTAACTTTAGCGGTTTAAATTAAAATGAAAACCCTAACGCTCAAATTACTAAAAAGTGTCTTGACAAACGGGGAGCATTGCGGTTATCACAGCGCTGA
>CAYJWQ010000051.1:4888-13116 GCA_964373895.1 uncultured Nitrospirota bacterium | reverse complement strand
CTTAATAACTTAATGAACAATGACCTTCTGGATTTCCGATAGAATCATTCGGGAACCTGCCTATTCAATTGACTCCACCAACCACAACATCTTGCGGTGGCTACGTCGTGTGCGCCTTTACAGGTTGGGTAAGGTGGAGTGACGTGAATAGGCATATTCGGGAATGACGTACTATAATATGGAGATAAACATTCCGCCCCTTGTATCCAATGAAAACTTTATGGGACATAATCGGCCTACCGGGGGCAGGGTAGGGTGATGGCCATTGCTTTGCCATGCTGTCAGATCAGCGGCGGTGTGAGGAATTTTTGGAAAATCGGGCAACAGGATGGAAACCTTACAACTTTTATGTCGCACACCCGGGAAGGGATGGTATGCGGGAACCCCGAGATGAGTCCCGATGGATGGTTGACATCCCCGCTATCCCAACCCTATACTAACGCCTTCGGTTCGTTTTTCAAACTGCATCCTCAACCAGGCATCATCCCCCCTTCGCGTGAGGCGTAGGCGGAATGCCGCTACCGAGTGGAGATTTCCGTTGTCATCTGAAGTTGTATCCCCTGCGCAGACTGGTCCGCCGGCTGAATTAAGAAGAGATGTCTCGATTTGGGGGTCGTTCTGCTGGGGATATGCCGATGTCGGCGCCGATGTCTATGTGGCGCTGGGTCTGGTGGTCGCGGCCGCGCAGGGGGCGGCACCCCTCGCATTTCTTGTCGCCGGTCTTGTTTATATTATGGTCGGCTTGGCGCATACGGAGTTGGCCGCCGCCTATCCTGTCGCCGGTGGAGGGAAATATTACGCCCTCCGCGGGCTGGGCGACATTTGGGGATTTATTACCGGCGCCGCCCTTTTGCTCGATTATACGATCTGCATCTCCCTTTTTTCCGTCGCCTCTGCGGGATACATTAACTTCTATTTTCCCTCTATCCAAACCTACGCCGTGGATATCGGCCCCTTTGAAAAGGTGAACCTGATTTGGGCTGCCGAATCGCTCGGCATTGTCTTCTTGTTAATGATATTAAACATTCGAGGAATTAGGGAATCCTCGTTATTTAACGAGTTTATCGGGGCGATCGACATGGTTTTGGAATCCGCTTTGATTGCCTTCGGTTTTCTATTTGCCTGGAATCCGGAAATGATGGACATGCAATTTCGGACGAGCTTTCCCTCCCCGGAGCGGTTTTTTTACGCCGTCTCCGTCGCTATTATCTCGTATGTCGGTCTGGAATCGATCTCTCAAGCGGCCCAGGAGACCCGGCGTCCCTCCACGATCATACCGCGCACGTCGGTTGCGCTGATTATTGTGGTCTTGCTTTTTGCCCTCGCCTTTCCGGTGTTAAGCCTCGGCATCCTCCCCTGGCAGGAATTGGCCGCGCATCAGTCCGATCCGGTGGCGATGTTGGCGAGCAAAATTCCTTATATCGGCTTTCTTGCCGGGCCAGTTGCTGCCTTCATGGGCGCCACGATTGTCCTGATTTCGGCGAACACCGGTGTGATGGGGGCCTCCCGATTGACCTACAGCATGAGCGAGTCTCGCCTGATCTCTCCCTGGTTTAGCGCGGTCCACCCAAAATTTCACACGCCGGTGCGAAGCGTGGTCTTTTTTTCAGGGGTGGCCGCCCTACAGGTGATCTTTGCCTTCTCGTTCGGAGACAAGGCGATGGATGCGCTGGTGAATATGTATGCGTTTGGGGCGACACTGGCCTACTTCCTGGTTTTTATCGCCTTAATGGTCCTGCGGGTGAAGGACCCTTATACTCCCCGGCCCTATAAAATGCCGATCAATATCATGGTGGACAAGAGAGAAATATCCATACTAGGTATTGTCGGGGCGATCTCCACTGCGGCGCTTTTGGGCGTCGTGGTCTGGACCCATGCGCTGGGACGGATTGCGGGGCCGGGCTGGGTGTTTCTTCTCCTTATTTATTATTTTGTGTTTCGATGGAAAAACCGACTTCCCATTCTTGGAAATGTAAAACGCGACTGGGAGAGAGATCAGGTCGCGATTTTAACGTCCGCAGAGGAGTTTGATCTTCTGGAGCAATATAAATCGTCGCTCGCGGAACGAGACCGGAGGCTTAGGCATGTGGCGGCAAGGTAATTTATCTCCTTTGCGGCCGTGCCGCGTTGGAAGATGGCGTTTTAGAGATTATATGATGTTGATCAATATGGTGCTCTTTATCGTCATCGGGGGGATAATGATCTATCGCTCTGTAGCGTTAGGGGCTTCTCTCATTGCGTATTTGCTGGGCGCGGGGTTTATCGCTTACGGTGGATACCGATTTTATTTACTTTATAAGGTGCTGAAGGGGGAAATATGACAGCGCATGTGCATCCAATCGGAGCCATGATCGCTTTTCTGTTTGTGGCCTCCCTGGTCTCCGTTCTTTTGTGGATGCTGCATCCCCCCGCCTACATTCCGGCCTCGGCGGCGAAGGCCCGGCGCTCCCTCTTTTCGGTGAAAAAGATTCTGGTGCCAACGGCCGGTTTCCCCTATTCTGAAAGAGGGGTGGAGCTTGCCTGCCGCCTGGCCGAAGACCAGAAGGCGGAGATTCTCCTGACGTATATTATTGAGGTTCAGCTAACGATGCCGCTCGGCATCCCCCTTCCGGAAGCGGAAAGGACCGCAAATAACGCGTTGGAGCGGGCCGACTCGATTGTGATGCTCCATGGGCTTCCGACAAGGAAGATCGTTCATCGGGCCCGACTGGCCGGCGAAGAAATCGCCCGCATTGCAAAGGATTGTGATGTGGATATGATCGTCCTGGGAATTCGGTCGGAAAAAGGATTGCGCGGGATGCTTCTCGGCAAGACATCGGATATTGTTCTAAGAAACGCCCCCTGCGAGGTGGTGCTCTCAAAGCTTCCCCTGGATCACGCATAATACGCAGATCCCTTCCCTTTTGCCCTGCATCCATTTGATCGGCATAGACAGAATCACGTCGCAAAAGAAAGCGCGAAACTCACAAGCTCTCAGACGCCGAATCTGCGAACCGAGGAACTCGCATCCGTTTCAGTCGGTCTGTCTTGACAGGTCGCCAAAGCAAGAATAGACTGCCTTTACAAGTTATGAGGATGCAGTCGTTGACGACCCCTCTGGGCGGCCTCCCTGTGGCAAAAAGGCGTGCAGTAGATTGATTGAAAGAGAGACGATGAAAGCGCAATTAATGCTTGAAGATGGGGCCATATATGAGGGTGAGGCATTTGGCGCGCCCGTTTCAGTCTCTGGAGAAGTGGTCTTCAACACGGGCATGGTCGGCTATCCGGAGACGATGACAGATCCTTCCTATCAAGGCCAGATTTTGGCGCTGACGTATCCTTTAATTGGAAATTACGGAATTCCCGGGGGGGGCGATCATCAGGCCTCCTCGCCGAACGGGCTTTCCCCATTTTTTGAAAGTGATGCGATTCATGTTCAAGGTCTGGTGGTCTCTCAATTGACACGCGCTTATAGCCACTGGTCTGCCGTAAGCTCCCTTGATACGTGGATGAAATCAGAAGGCGTTCCCGGTATTTGCGGTGTGGATACACGCGCCCTCACGAAGCGGCTAAGGACCAAAGGGTGTATGTTGGGCAAGATCATTGTGGATAACAAAGATGTGCCCCAGGATGATCCCAATAGGCGCAATCTTACCGCTGAAGTGAGTGTGCGGGAAACAAAATGGTTTACCGCGAAGGGGGAAAGAAAAGTGATCCTTGTTGACTTTGGATGCAAGAACAATATCGTCCGCAGTCTGGTTGCAAGAGGCCTGAATGTCCTAAAGGTTCCCTGGAACTACGACTGGACAGACGAAGAGGCGGGGGGTGTTGTTTTATCCAACGGTCCTGGCGATCCAAAAGCCTGTTCGGAAGCGATCTCCATCCTCCGAAAAGGCATTGATCGGAACATTCCGATCATGGGGATCTGTCTGGGGCACCAACTCCTGGCATTGGCGTCGGGGGGGGATACCTACAAACTGAAATTTGGTCATCGCGGACAGAACCAACCCTGTATCGAGGTCGGCTCAAAACGTTGTTTTATCACATCGCAAAATCATGGCTATGCCGTTAATGAAGAGAGCTTATCCCCTGAATGGAAGCCCTGGTTCTTCAACGCCAATGACGGTTCTAATGAGGGGATACGGCACTGCAGCAGGCCGATTTTTTCTGTCCAGTTCCACCCGGAGGCCCACCCGGGGCCGGTGGATACCCGTTTTCTTTTTGATGCCTTTGCCCGCGAGCTATCTGATGGCAAGTAAGCCTAAAAAGGTCCTGATCCTCGGAAGCGGCGCCTTGAAGATTGGGGAGGCCGGCGAGTTTGATTACTCCGGAAGCCAGGCCCTCAAGGCCCTGAAGGAGGAGGGGGTTTTCACCGTTCTGGTCAATCCCAACATTGCAACGATCCAGACGACGGAAGAACTGGCCGATCGTATCTATCTTCTTCCTGTCAACGCCGACTTTGTTGAAAGGATAATCGAGAAAGAATCACCCGATGGCATTCTGGTCGGATTTGGAGGACAAACGGCCCTAAATTGTGGTTTGGAATTGGCTGAAAAAGGGGTTTTGCAAAAATATAACGTGCAGGTTTTTGGGACGCCGATTGATACCATCCGCGATACCGAGGATAGAGCGCTGTTTGTAAAACGTCTCGATGAGATTCAGGTGGCGACCCCCCGCTCTCGCGCCATCTCTTCTGTCGAGGAGGCGATGCAGGTCGCAAGCGAGATCGGCTACCCTGTCATGGTGCGTATTGCATTCGCCCTGGGGGGGCTCGGTTCAGGAATGTGCCGGGAGGAGGACGCGCTGCGAGATCGGGTTAAAAAGGCGCTGGCCCATTCTCCGCAAGTGCTGATTGAAGAGTATTTGACCGGCTGGAAAGAAGTAGAATATGAAGTGGTTCGGGATGGATACGATAACTGTATTACCGTCTGCAATATGGAAAATTTCGATCCGCTCGGTATCCATACCGGCGAGAGCATTGTCGTCGCCCCCAGCCAGACATTAAGCAATGATGAGTATCACCAGTTGAGGGAATTATCGATCCGGATCATCCGGCATCTGAAGGTGGTGGGGGAGTGCAACGTCCAGTTTGCCCTCGATCCGAAATCGAACGCCTATCGCGTGATTGAGGTGAATGCGAGGTTAAGCCGAAGCTCCGCACTGGCGTCCAAGGCGACCGGATATCCTCTGGCGTACGTTGCAGCGAAGCTGGCCTTGGGCCACAGTCTTTCGGATTTGCGGAACTCGGTGACGCAAACGACCACGGCGTGTTTTGAGCCGGCGCTCGACTATATTGTCGTTAAAATACCAAGATGGGATCTTAAGAAATTCCGTAACGTCTCAAAACAGATCGGCTCCCAAATGAAGTCGGTCGGAGAGGTGATGGCGATTGGACGAAACTTTGAAGAGGCCCTCCAGAAGGCGATACGGATGCTGGAAGTCGGGTTTGACGGGCTGGTCGCCACACGCGCCCCCAGGTTCGAGAATATTTCAGAGTATTTGGCTAATCCAGACACGGAACGCATCTTCGCCATTCCCGAGGCCCTTCGGCAAGGCTTGACGGTTTCCAAAATCTACGAATTGACGCACATCGATCCTTTTTATCTGCACCATATTGAGCGCCTGGTCCATCTGGAGCAAAAGCTGCTCACCTATGCGGGGGGGCCGTGCCCTAAAAGCCTTCTTCTGGAGACCAAAAAGTCCGGGTTTTCCGATCGGCAGATCGGCCGTATTTTGCGGATGGACGAGGCGGCAGTTCGGCAGTTTCGAATGAACATGGGCATTCGGCCGCATGTCAAGCAGATCGACACCCTTGCCGCTGAATATCCTGCAAAGACCAATTATCTCTACCTGACGTATGATGGTCAGGAAGATGATCTTGCCTGTGACGGCGCGAGGAATATTCTCATTTTAGGATCAGGGGCGTATCGTATTGGCAGCTCGGTGGAGTTTGATTGGTGCTGCGTCCATGCCTCTCGGGTTTTGCGCCAATTAGGGTATACCTCCGTCTTGCTGAACTATAACCCTGAAACGGTCAGCACCGATTATGATGAGTGCGACCGCCTCTATTTTGACAGTATCGATTTAGAGACCGTTCTGGACATATATGAGCGGGAACGATGTCTGGGTGTGATTGTTTCCGTAGGGGGGCAAATTCCCAACAACCTTGCCCTTCAACTTCATGAGGCGGGTGTGAAGGTCCTTGGGACCTCTCCACGGGATATTGACCGCGCAGAGGACCGACACAAGTTCTCCTCGCTCTTGGACCAAATAGGCGTGGATCAGCCTCCCTGGCGGGAAGTTAGCGTGCTTTCGGATACGGTCCGGTTTTCCGAGGAGATCGGCTATCCTGTTCTTCTTCGGCCCTCCTATGTGCTCAGCGGGGCTGCCATGGGGGTGGCAACCAATGAGAAGGAGCTGCAGCTCTTTTTAGATAAAGCGACAGAGGTCTCTCAAAAACATCCCGTTGTGATTTCAAAGTATTATGAAAACGCAAAGGAGATTGAGGTGGATGCCGTGGCGGCAGAAGGGACCATTATCGCCATGGCGGTTACAGAACATGTGGAGAATGCCGGCGTTCACTCGGGAGATGCGACCCTCGTTTTGCCTCCCCAGCGGACCTATTTGGAAACCATACGGCGTATCGAGAAAATCACAGCCAAAATCGCGTGCTCCCTGCAGATTACCGGCCCTTTCAACGTGCAATATCTTGCCCAGGGAAATAACGTAAAGGTCATCGAGTGCAACCTTCGGGCGTCTCGAAGCTTTCCGTTTGTGTCCAAAATTTACAAAGAGAATTTTATCGCACTCGCAGTGAAAGCGATGCTGGGCATGAAATTATCGAAGGTCGAAAAATCGCCCTACAGCCTTGACTATGTTGGTGTGAAGGCGCCCCATTTTTCTTTCACACGGCTTCAGGGGGCGGACCCGACGGTGGGGGTGGAAATGGCCTCCACGGGGGAGGTGGGCTGCCTCGGCGATGATTTTGATGAGGCATTCTTAAAGGCGCTTATCTCTGTTGGCTTTAAGTTCCCTCTGAAATGTGTGCTTTTGTCAACGGGCCCGCTGGCCGATAAAATTAGCTTTGTCGGCAGCGCGCGACTATTACAGGAGATGGGCGTCTCCTTTTTCGCAACGCGCGGCACCGCCGCTTTTCTTGAGGAATACGATGTTAAGACCACCATGGTTTACTGGCCTTCCGAGAAATTGTATCCCAACGCGGGAGAGCTTATCGAACAGCGGAAGTTTGATTTGGTCATCAATATACCGAAGAACTATCAGGAGACGGAACTGACGAATGACTATTTTATTCGAAGAAAGGCCGTCGATTTCGGCATACCGCTGTTGACCAACATCCAACTGGCCAAACGTCTCGCCGAGGCGTTATCGAGAAAAAGCCTTAATGATCTTAAGATCAAGGAATTACAAGCCTACTGACTCTGCCTTGCGCCTCCATCCGCTCTGTTCTCTCGGATATTTTCACATATTTATCTTGCTGGAACGAGTGATCTGCGATATCAAAATCGGTAGGCGATTGCCAGTGAAAAGAGGAGGGTCGTCAGAAAGAGGGCGGCCGTATCGGGTAGGACGAGGAGGTCCTTTAAGCTAAAAAAGACGGCGACAAAGACGATGGTGCCCCCCAAACAATAGAAAGTGCGGCCAGACCCTCCCATATCTGCCCTTTTAAGGCGGCGATTAAAGAGACCGTTGCGACCATTAATCCCAAAAAATAAAGGGCCGCTTCGAAGACGTCTGATAGGCCTGAACCGGTTGGCATGGGGACTTACCGGTTGTGAAGGGATGATGTGGTTTCGATGCACGTTAAAACAAAGAGGATTCTGGAAGAGAAGAACGGGTATCAAACCATGAGATCGACGTATTTCCCCACGGTTGCGTTAGGATCAGGAACACGGTTAGGCTTCGGTAAGCTATTTGCCAGCTTCGCAACGCCCTGTCCTTCGGACTCGATCGCTTTTTTCAGAACAAACACGCCAACACCGCCCGGCATCTGATTCGGGCTCTGGCCTGACGCGCCTACTTGAGAAACGTCCATTTTTATCTCTCCTGGTTGGGTGCCGCTTTGCTCTTCTAAACTACATTCTACACCCGCTGTTTTCATCTGTAAAGTGTCGGTGCGCGCGTTTGAAACAAAAACATTTGAAACAAAAACATTGAAAACAAAAACAAAACAACAAAAACAAAACATATTGACAAGGTAAAAAGGGCGTGATATAAGTGCGGGGTTTGTG
>CAYJWQ010000051.1:0-4788 GCA_964373895.1 uncultured Nitrospirota bacterium | reverse complement strand
AAAACAAAACATATTGACAAGGTAAAAAGGGCGTGATATAAGTGCGGGGTTTGTGGCAGGGGGGCTATTTTTGTGTCGGATCCAGGTAGGGGAAAATACCAGGAGGTGGTAATGGGGTGTCGGTTTATGGTGTGGATTTTTTGGGTCTCCTTATGGGTGTTTCCAGCGTTGGTGCAGGCAAGAGATCCCTGGACAGGATATGCTGCAGGGGGATATAACGGCAAGATATTAGTGCTCGAGCTTCCGAGTCTCAAGCTGCTAAAAGAGATTCAGGCTGGAATTGATCTTCATGGGCCGGTCTTAAGCGGTGGGAACAAGGGAAATAGCAATGGGACGCCGGACGGTAAGACGCTTTATGCCGTTGATAAGGCGCTCAACAAGGTGGTGGTGGTTGATCTTGCGACATCCAAGGTTTCAAAGACCATCGATCTTTCCGATAAGTTTGGGCCGAACAGCCTTGATCTTGTCCCAGATGGAAAGACCCTCTGTGTCGCTGGCGAGCTTTCCGGACAGATTGCCAAGGTCGATGTGGCCTCGGGCAAGGCAGAGGTTGTAAAGCTCCCTCTCAAGCCGGCGGCGCCTGTCTATGCAACGATCACCAAAGATGGCAAGCGCTGTTTGGTGTCGGACTACATCAACAGCCTCATCTGGGTGATGACGCTTAATCCTTTTGCTGTTGAAAAACAGATCCCTTCGGGGGGGGATAACCCCCATGGGATTGCCATGACGCCGGATGGCAAATGGGCGCTCATTTCGAATAAGTTCTCTGCAAATATGGCCTTCCTGGATCTCTCCGCTATGAAAGTGGTCAAGACGGTCAAGACCGGCGCGGTTCCGATTCATGCCGTGGTTGACTCCAAGGGACAGTTTGCCTATCAGTCGGCCTTTTTGGGAAATGTGGTGAAGAAGATTGATCTTGCAAAACAGGAGGTGGTGGGCGCCTTTTTTGTTAATTCTCGCCCGGGTCACTTGGGGATTTCGCCTGACGATAAGACGCTTTTGGTTTTAAATAAGTATTCCACGGGGTTATTTGAAGAGTATAAGGCAAAAGTAGGCGAGCAGGGCGCGGTTAATCCAACCAACGTCCAGTTGATTGATATCGCCTCCGGAAATACGATTGCGCAAAAGCCTGTTTCAGGAGAGCCGTTTAGCGTGGTGATCGCGCCGTCCGGGGTGATCAAAGATGCTGCGCTTGGGGCAGGAAAAGATGCGGTTGCGAAAGGGAGGGTGATTGACATTCCTGAAAAACAGAAGGTAAAACTGACCTATGGCCCCGCGAAACCCCATAAGCCGGGGGTCTTTGATATGCCGGGAGGGTCCGAGGTCTATCTAAATGCATTTAGCCATCAATTTGCCCCCAATGAGATCAACGTCTTTAAGGGTGATACCATTCGTATTGTTTTGCAGAATATTGATGAAAGAGGCAATCTGATTGATAATCCTGATATTGTTCATGGTTTTACGGTGAATGGCTATGCGGATATGACGCATGTTCTTATGCCGAAAGGTGTGGCGGTGACTTTGGAATTTAAAGCGGATAAGAGTGGGAGTTTTGACTATTATTGCAGCAATTGGTGCGGGGCGGTGCATATGGAGATGAGGGGGAAGTTTAATGTTGAGTAAGGAGAGTTTTTTTATGGAAAGAATTGCCTTCTTTTTTGCTGTATCCCTTTCTGTTTTTATGGCGGCGGACTCTTCATTTGCCGCGAATAAAAAAGAGTTTATGACTGCGGATCAGTTCCTCACATTGCAGGAATTTAAAGGGCAAGCTGTTATTAAAAAGGGAGATCCGGCGCGAGGGAGACGGCTTTATGCCATGTACTGCACGGTATGTCACGGGATGAAGGGAGATGGAGAGGGGCAGATTGCAAAGTTGCTCGATCCAAAACCGAGAAATCACACGGATGGGAAAGGAACGCGACCTGGGGATGGGATGAATGACCGGACGGATGAGCAGCTCTTTAATGCGATTACCAAGGGCGGTCAGGGAATTAAAAAGTCGGTGAACATGCCGGCATGGGGTCATGTTATTTCTGAAGAGAACAGGTGGGACCTTGTGGCTTATTTGAGGACGATTGCTGCGCCTCCATACGTTCCAAAATAGGGTCTGTGGCTAATCTGCTCTCCGTATAGTATCTCCTTCGCATACTTGAAAGATTCCATTCTTGTTGCGGTGAAAGGGTAGGCTATATCCTGCTTTGCGCCATGTCAAGGCAGGGGATGATAAGGATAGGAGGAAGCGGGAATTGCATAGAAAAAAGCTTTTTGCCCTTGCCGTTTTTATGTTCTGCGAGGGTTTCTTAATTCCTTCTTTTTCTTCTGGCGCCGCCATTGTTGAAAATGGATTGGTGAAGGAATCCAGTCCGTTTGAAAGAAGGCATCTCTATAAGCATTATTGCGCGGTTTGCCACGGCATATCTGGCAAGGGCAACGGCGTGAATGCTCAAAACCTCGATCCCCATCCCGCTGATCTTACCAGTAGTGAAGTCGCCAGCCGTTCCGATCAGGAAATCTATGAGGTGATTGAAAAAGGTGGGGCAGCCGTTGACCTTTCGGCGGCCATGCCTCCCTGGGGGAAGACATTCTCTAAAAGTCAGATCACAAGCCTAACGGCGTATGTCCGTTCCCTGTCTAAAAAAGATTCGGCTGCTATGGGGGCAGTCCGTTTTTTAGATTTAAAGCAGGAGGGAAGGGCCGATTGCGCGATTTGCCATATCAAGTTCAAGGGGGAACCGATTGCGCCCAATCTTGGCCATGAGGGAAGCAAGCTGCATCGAACGTGGCTTTACCAATTTCTGAAGGAGCCGACCAGAATTCGGCCGGTAGGGTTTATCCCGCTCACGAAGGCCAGAATGCCGAATTTTTATTTTTCGGATGATGAAGCGGCTGCGGTTACGGAATTCTTAATGGCGCAGAAAGATGAAGAAATATCGGGAAAGGACGTCAGTGGATTTGGGTTGGCTAATCCGTCGGAGGTCGAAAAGGGAAGGGCGCTTTTTGTTGAGAAGTATGCATGTGACGCCTGTCATAAAACGGGAGGCAAAGGGGGTGGAATTGTAGGGCCGGACCTGTCGGAGGCTGCGAGCCGCCTTCGGCCGGAATGGATATTCTTTTGGTTGAAGAACCCCCAGGCGATTCGACCCGATTCGCCTATGCCGAACTTTGGCCTGTCCGATACGGAGACTCACTCCTTAGCCGCCTATACCCTAAGTCTGGGCAAGGGTGTACCCAAAGAGGAGCCTCTGTCCATTTCGGTGAATGAGGCCCTTTATAAAAAAGGGGAAAGGCTGGTCAAAGAGAAGAACTGTGTTTTCTGTCACACGCTCAATAGTTTTAATAGCCAACCAAGAAAGGTGAAACGATGATAAAGGGAGGGTGGTATTTTGTGGTTCTGATGGCGGTGTTTTTATTGGCGCCTCGGTTTGTGCATGCGGATGAGGAGGAGGGCATGAAGCCTGTTCCAAAGGCCTATGCCGGGAAGCATATGCCAAAGGGATGGTGGTCGGATACCAAAATTATTGCAGAGGGGAAAAAGATATTTGAAACAGCGCGGTTAGAGTTTGATTACAAAGGGAAGAAAGAGCAAGTGAAAGACGGTTGTGCCACCTGTCATGCGATTGATCCGGTGAAAGATCGCGCAAAGCAAAGAGGAGCTCGTGATTTTCGGGTGGGTGCGAAGATGAATCAGTTCTCGGATAGCTACTGGTTCTGGCGGGTTTCTGAAGGGGTGCCAAAGACCAAGATGCCTGGATGGAAAGATAAACTCTCCGAAGAGGAGCGTTGGAAGGTGATCGCTTATGAGCATACGTGGTCTCATGGTAATCAGCCCGCCGAACATGCGCATAAAGAGATCAAGGTTCTCGTCGAGCCGTAACAGATTTGCGAGTGGACAGTTTAACTCCTGTAATGGTGAAAAGAGGTCTAGGGTATGGGATTATTCCTCGCTAAGGCGAAATCGGGTTTCAGTGGTAGGGGGATCTCCTTTTTTGTGGTGGCTTTCCTTCTGGTTGCGTCGGTTGCGTTCGGTCAGGAGGTCACCACCAGTGATTATCGTGATTTCCCCTGGATTGGGAGCCGAAACGCCGTTTGGATTATTGCCCAGGTACATCTCCTTTTTGCGGGTTTTGTGCTTGGGGTTCCGATCTTTTCGTGGATCTGCGAACTCATCGGCTATAAAACAGGATATCAGCGGTATGACAAGCTTGCAAAGGAGTTCACAAAGCTTCTGACGGCCTCATTTGGGACGACCGCGATGTTTGGCGGTATCCTTCTTTTCCTCTTTATCAGTCTCTACCCTAAATTTTTTAATTACCTCTCTGAAATTTTTTATCCAACCTATTTTGTTTATGTGGCCCTCTTTGTTGTCGAAACCTTCGTCCTTTACCTCTACTGGTATGGCTGGGATGCCATGCAAGGACATAAAAAGTTACATCTTTTCCTAGGATTTCTCCTGAATTTAATTGGTTTCTTCATCATGATCGTTTCGGATGCGTGGCTCACTTTTCAGGCGAGCCCCGTCGTTTTGGCCGATGACTTAACGGGATGGCCCCGGATCTGGGCGGCTGTTCATAATCCCACGTGGAACCCGGTGAATATCCATCGAATTATCGGAAATGTCGTCTTTGGTGGGTTTGTCTGCGGGGCGTACGCAGGGGTGAAGTATTTAGGCGCCAAGACGCAGGAGGAGCGGGAGCATTACGACTGGATGGGTTATGTTGGAAACTTTATCGGTATTTTTGGTCTCCTGCCTCTCCCCTTTGCCGGATATTGGTTGATGCGTGAAATTTA
>CAYJWQ010000050.1:4991-13277 GCA_964373895.1 uncultured Nitrospirota bacterium | reverse complement strand
ACGCTAGTCTGGATGGATTGGCTACCGAACTGTGCAAGTTATTTTGGCGCGGCTCCTTAATCCGGAATGGAAAGATTTGAGTGATGGGTGGTTTAAGATCTCTCCCTTCGGTCGAGATGACAAAGGAAGGCCTGATTCCGAATGAGCACAAAACCCATCCAAATGCCCAACAAAGTCAATGGCCAACCACGAAAACACCCGCTATTTTGGACAGCAGTGGATGAAATTACAGGCTGATTTCTTTTTATACAGAAAAGGTTCAGAGGTGAATGTCCTGAAATTACTATTGGGTGTAATAGTAATTCTCCTTATTTTGATTGCCTTTTATTTAAGGCAATCGGGTTATATTTCGCAGGAAGGTATCTTCTCTTTCCTTGAGAGAGATCGTATCCTCTCCCCTCTGATATTTATACTCCTGTATGCCATTATGCCGAGCCTTTTCCTCCCGACGCTCCCGTTAAGTATCGGATCTGGGTTTTTGTGGGGGCCGATCTTGGGTGTGGTGTTTTCCATTATCGGGGCCACATTGGGGGCGTGCCTTCCTTTTTTAATTGCGCGTTATATCGTTGGCAGGCAGTTATTATTGGGGGCTCGGTTTTTGCCTTGGAAATGGGTTCTCGAACAGGTTGACAAAAATAGTTGGAAGGTCGTGGCCTTCACAAGGCTTAATCCCATTTTTCCTTCCAATATTCTAAGTTATCTGTTTGGGCTGACCTCAATCTCTTTTGTAAGGTATGCTTGGTCTACCTGTCTTTTCATGATTCCCCTGAATATCTTGTTCGTCTCGCTTGGCAGCGCCTTCGGAAGTTTCGTAAGGTTTGGTGATATGCAAGGCGTTATGATTTGCATGGCGATAGCACTTGTGACATTGATTTTATTATTTGGATTAAAGCCTATCTTTGCAAAAATTTATAAAAAAGGATAAGAAAAGAAGTGGGAATGGCTGTTTCTTCAAAAATATCGGTTGTTTTCTCCTTCAGAAATGAAGAAGAGGTTTTGCCCGAGCTTATTAGGCGTGTACGGGCCGTGCTATGTAAGGAGAAAGCAGAAGGCACTATTTCAGATTATGACCTGATTTTTGTAAATGATGCATCATTGGATCGGTCGAGAGAAATCTTAATGGAGGCTGCCAAGGGTCATACGGACATTCGAATTGTCAATATGTCCGCCAGGTTTGGTGTTGCGCCATGCGTTCTGGCTGGAATGGCGCACTCGCTAAGTGATGCCATTGTTTATATGGACGCAGATTTACAGGATCCACCGGAGGTGATACCAGAACTCATCAAAACGTGGCGGGATACCAGGGCGGATGTCGTTCATACCGTTCGCCTGTCACGGGCGGGGGAGTCCAGAATTAAGCTGGCGATTACAAAACTTGGGTATTGGATACTTCAACGTGTATCCGACATTGATCTACCAATAGATGCTGGAGATTTCAAGCTGTTGTCGAGGCGTGTGGTAGACCATCTTCTTCAGATTAAAGAAAAGAAACCCTATTTGCGCGGTCTTGTATGTTACATTGGATTTAATCAAACAAAGGTTTACTACCATCGTGAGGGAAGATTTTCAGGAAAAACGAAGCGCTCTGTTTTTAGCTGGACGGTTGCAAAATATTTCTTCCATTCTGCGTTAATCTCTTTTTCCACAGCCCCGTTGCAGCTCGCGTTATTAACTGGTGTTTTTTCGGCTTTGATTGGTTTTATTGTGTTAGGACAGACCCTCATCGCGAGATTTTTAGGTTACACCATCCCTGGATGGACTGCAATTATGGTGGCCGTCCTTTTTCTGGGCAGCATACAATTGTTATCAACGGCCGTCCTCGGTTTTTACATCAGCTCTATTTTCCTTGAAGTAAAAAAGCGGCCAAGCTATATCATAGAAAGTACATTTGGGTTCGATAATAACCACGCGCCTTTCCCTCCGAACGATTAAGCTCACTATTGCATTAACATAATGGTGGATATTTCATCCCAGAACAGAGATAGAAAATGACAATCCACCCTTTCTCCCCTCCCCTTGTGCTGGGAGGGGAGAAAGGGGAGGGGTAACCTTCTGGGTGATTGCTCACCCTCACCCTATCCCTTTCCCATCAAGGGAGAGGGGAGAATGTAGGATTGCTATCTCTGTTCTTGGGTCCATATCATTGCTTGTGTTCAGGGGTATCCGTATGGTATATCGAACCACGCAAAAAGTAATTTTTCCTACAGGAAGGGTTAAAGAATGATTCAATGGTTCATGGGCAGAGGGTTTGGAGTTATATTATTTACAATATGTCTCCTGGGCTTTGGCGTAAGCGGTTTTGCCCAAGGGACTCAGACTTCCCCTGCGCCCATCCTGTCATCGCCCGCGCCTCTTTCGGCTAGGTCACAAACGCCCCTCCCCTCACAGCCATTTCCCTCACAAACAGAAGCCCCGCCCAAGTTACCGGAGGTTTTGGGTGAAACGCTTTCCAATGCCTCGGAAAAGCCCTCTTCGGGCCCGCCTGCCGCAGACAAGGGAATGCCAAAGGGGGCAGAAGGTATCCCGCCGTTACAGACAGAACGCTCTTCTATCGAGCAGTATTTCCTTGGAAAAGTATCTAATGAGATTTCAACGAACATTACCCAGTTTGGATATGATCTCTTTTCCGCGTTTCCCTCTACGTTTACCCCGGGCGACAAGGTGCCTGTGGGGCCCGAATATGTGATTGGGCCGGGGGATGAAATACGGATCACCGTTTGGGGAAAAGTGGAGGGAAAGTGGAGTGTGGTGGTCGATAGAGACGGCAGTATTGCCCTTCCAAAAGTCGGCATTTTGGGGGTGACAGGAGTCACCTTTAAGGAATTAAAAGAGCTTCTCTATAAAGAATTCTCTCAATACTATGCGTCTTTTGACATGAATGTCAGTATGGGGACATTAAGGACGATTAAGGTTTATGTGGTAGGCAATGCCAAAAAGCCGGGGGCCTATACGATCTCCTCGGTCTCAACACTGGTGAATGCCCTTTTTGATGTGGGAGGGCCTTCAAAGACAGGGGGGATGAGGGATATACAGGTTAAGAGAGGAGGAAAGACCATTGTCCACTTTGACCTGTATGACTTGCTTCTGAAGGGAGATAAGACAAAAGACATTCGACTGATGCCTGAAGATGTCATCTTCATCCCGCCGATCGGGCCGGTGGCGGGGATTGCGGGGTATGTGAAGCGGGCTGCGATTTATGAACTGGCGGGGGCCACCAGGATTGTAGACCTTATTGATATGGCGGAGGGGGTAACCGCGACAGGCTACCTTCAGAGAATCCAGCTTGAAAGGGTTTATGAAAACGAGGTAAAAATTGTTGTCGACAAAAACTTGAAAGAGCTTAACGCGATAGAAAATCTTGTTCTTAAAGATGGCGACATAATCAAGGTTTTCCCTATATCGCACACTGTTGTCAACGCCGTGACATTAGAAGGGAACGTTCTAAGACCTGGGACATATCAATGGTTTGAAGGTATGAGGGTGAGCGACATCATCAAGAACTCCGAAAAGGGCCTGTTAGTCGAGACCCATTTCGACCACGCGCTGATAGAAAGGTATATCCCGCCCGACTATCACAGAGAGGTGATCTCGTTTAATCTCGGCAAGGTGGTATTCGACAAGGATATTCATGAAGATCGGCTGCTTCAGCCGCGCGATGTCCTAACGATTTATTCTATGTGGGATTTTCGCGAGAAGCCAAAGGTGCGTATTTCCGGCGCCGTAAACAAGCCTGGGGAGTTTGAGCTTAGGCGGGCCATGACGGTTTCGGATCTCATCAATCTGGCGGGCGGTTCGAAGCGGTATGCGTTTCTTGATGAAGCGGAGCTGACGAGAGTCCATATCACAAACGAGGGACCAAAAACAGAAAAAATAAAAATAAAGTTGAGGTCTGCGCTGTTAAAGGAGCCGGGGAGTGACATCCCCCTTGCCGAGGATGACTATCTCTTTGTTCGAGCGGTTCCGGAGTGGCAGCTCTATCGGATGGTTGTTCTTACAGGAGAGGTCAGGTTTCCAGGGACGTACACGATCGAAAGGGGGGAGAAACTCTCCTCCCTCATTACACGGGCGGGTGGTTTCACCGACAAGGCGTATTTAAAAGGGGCGACCTTCACAAGGAAGAGTGTGAGAGAGCAGCAGCAGCGGACGATTGACGAGATGGCAAGCCGTCTCGAGAGGGAGCTCCTTGGTATAGGGTCTGCCAAGGCAATCGTTGCCTCTTCGGCAGAAGAGGCTGCTATCCAAAAAACAGAGTCGGAGCAGAAGAGGAGATTTATCGAGTCGCTTAAGGGGGTTAGGGCCAAGGGGAGAGTGACGGTCGTGTTGCTCCCGTCCGATAAACTTCAGGAGACGCCCTACAATATCACCCTTGAAGATGGCGATACGATTCATGTTCCCGAAGACCCGAAGGTGGCCCAAGTGATCGGTTCCGTATTTAACCAGAATGCCTTTGTCTACGACAGAGGAAAGTCCGTTTCAGACTACATTTACCTGTCGGGCGGTTATACGGAAGATGCTGATACAAAGAAGCTCTATATTATTAAGGCCGACGGCAGTGCGACCAGACCTCGAACCGGGTTTTCTGCCCTTCTGGGATGGGTGTCTGGACATCGGGAGGTGGAATCGGGCGATACCGTTGTGGTTCCCGTCAAACTGGAACGTACGGCCTGGCTAAGGGAGATCAAGGATATTACCCAGATTCTCTATCAGGTTGCGGTAACCGCAGGCGTGCTGATTACTGCCTTTTAGAAAAAGGCTCTTTTTAGTTCAGGGGTGAATGTGCAACAAGATAATGATCCTCTTCAGGCCGCATCCCCTGCTCGATCCGGATCCCCTGCTCAGGCCACATCCTATGATGTGCAAGAAGATGAAATCCATCTTCTTGATTATCTGATTGTCCTGGCAAAGCGAAAAAGACTCATCCTACAAATCACCTTGGGCGCAGCCATCATGGCTGCGATCATCAGCCTCATCCTGCCCCCCATCTATAAGGCTGAAACATGGATCCTCCCGCCCCAACAAGGGAGTTCGAGCATGGCTGCGCAGATGATGGGTCAGTTAGGTGGGGTTGCGGGTCTGGCCGGAAGCGCCTTGGGCATTAGTACCCCATCCGATCTTTATGTGGGGTTACTTAAAAGCAGGCCTGTTCTCGATAACATGATTGACAAATTTCAGTTAATGAACGTCTATAAGGCCAAATATCGTGAGAATGCCAGAGTGAACCTTCTTGGCGCCCTGAAGGCGCAAGGCGATAAAAAGAGCGGCATTATTACAATTGGCGTTGAAGATAAGGATCCGAAGCGGGCTTCTGAAATGGCCAATGCGTTTGTACAAGAACTAAAGAATCTTACCCGAGGACTTGCTGTAACAGAAGCGGCGCAGAGGAGGCTTTTTTTTGAAGAACAGTTAAAGGAGACAAAAGTTTCTCTGATTAGGGCCGAAGATGCAATTAAAGGGTTTCAAGAGAGAACAGGGGCGTTAAAGATTGATGATCAGGCAAAGGTTGTAATTGAAGGGATTGCAAATTTACGGGCGCAGATTGTCGCGAAAGAGGTGCAGCTTAAGGTCATGGGCACCTACTCCACGCCTCAAAATCCTGACCTTCAAAAGGTTGAAGACGAGCTAAAGGGGCTTAAAGTGGGATTAAGCGGGCTTGAAGCAAAAAGTGGAAGCGGCTACGATCCTCTTATGCCAACCGGAAGGATGCCTGGAGTCGGCACGGAGTATGTGAGGAAGTTGAGGGATGTAAAGTTAAATGAGGCGATCTATGAACTTTTAGCAAAACAATATGAAATGGCGAAACTGGATGAGGCGAGAGATGCCACGCTCATACAAGTGATTGCCAAGGCGGCCCCACCCGAGAAGAAGGTAAGACCGAAAAGAGCACAGATGGTAATTTTGGCGACCATCACAGGTTTCTTCTCCTCAATATTTGCGGTATTTATTATGGAATACAAAGACAATGCGGCCACTGATCCAGACCATAGAGGAAGAATCGAGATGTTTAAACGGTACATGCAATTTAAGCGATAGGTCGTATGAAGCCATCCCTTGAGAAAACTTGTATGGTTGAATGCCTGATAGAAAAGTTGCCCGATCTGATGATGGTTTATTCTTTTGGAAGCTTTGGTGGCGAATACGAAACGGCGCAAAGTGATATTGATATTGCCATTTTTAGGCTCATGACCTCGATATGTGGGTAGGGGAAGCGATGAAGTGAGTTCTCTCCCCCCTTTGCGGGGGAAGGAGAGGATGGGGGGTGAAAGGCCGAGCCCAGCGTCTTCGCGCGAACGCCACCGATGCCGAACGAAGCCTATGGCGACATCTCCAAAAACGGCAAGTGGATGGCTTCAAGTTTCGCCGCCAAGTTTCTCTTGGCTCCTACATCGTTGATTTTGTTTGTTTCGAGCAGCGGTTGATTATTGAAGTGGACGGAGGTCAACATGCTCATCCTGGGACATAAGGAGAGGACTCGAACGTGTTGGTTACAGAACCAAGGGTTTCGGATTCTGCGTTTTTGGAATCATGAGGTCTTTTCGGAATCTGAAGCGGTTCAGGCAGTGATCCGACAATCTCTCTCCCCCCCCCCTTCGTCCTCCCCCGCAAGGGGGGAGGAAACCCCACGAACCCATACTATTCTGCCATGAACCCCATTTTACAGGCAAAGAGACTAGCCAATATAGAAAGGTGGAAGTTGGTTTAACACTTATCGGCTATTTTGAGAATTGAAATGGACACAAGAAACAATGTTCAGGTGAGCTGTCCGGACGGGATCCCTGGTGGCTATCCCATCAGTTTTATACGAGAGTTGTTGCGGAAGGTGCCCGTGGGGCGGCCTTCTGCGTTTTTGATACTGTGAGAGATTATATGGTTTCTGTTGTAGGTCTCGGTTATGTCGGTCTTCCCCTGGCAGTTGCCTTTGGAAAAAAGGCTAAAACCATTGGGTTTGATATCAACCGAAATCGCATTAACGAACTGATTCACGGCGTGGATCATACCGGAGAGATATCTTCTGATGAGTTGGAATCGGCCAACCTCTTATATACTGACGATCCCAACGATCTAAGACTTGCAACATTTCACATTATTGCGGTTCCTACTCCCGTAGATTCTGCCAACCGTCCGGATTTTTCCGCGCTTCTTTCGGCCACAAAAACTGTTGGGAAAATCCTAAAACAAGGAGATGTTGTGGTTTATGAATCCACGGTTTATCCCGGGGCGACGGAAGAAGAGTGTGTCCCGATTTTGGAGGTAGAATCGGGTTTGCGATTCCAGCGTGATTTTAAGGTGGGATATAGCCCTGAAAGGATTAATCCTGGTGATAAAGAACACACCTTTTCTAAAATTAAAAAGGTTGTCTCCGGATGCGATGCGGAGGCACTGGATATGATTGCAGAGGTGTATGGAGAGGTAGTGTCCGCCGGCGTCTATCGCGCATCTTCCATACAAGTGGCAGAAGCCGCCAAGGTGATCGAAAACATTCAAAGAGACCTGAATATCGCCCTGATGAATGAGCTGGCCATTATCTTTGAGAAAATGGGGATTGATACCACAGAGGTGTTAGCGGCGGCCTCCACCAAGTGGAACTTTTTTCCTTTTAAACCGGGGTTGGTCGGCGGCCACTGCGTTGGCGTGGACCCCTATTATCTGACCCACAAGGCGGAAAAGCTGGGTTATATTCCGCAAGTGATTCTGGCCGGTCGGCGGATTAACAATGACATGGCAAAATTCGTGGCTCAAAGGACGGTAAAGGCAATGTGCAAGGCGGGGCATCAGATCGCCGGAAGTGTGGTTACTGTTCTGGGGCTGACGTTTAAAGAAGACTGTTCGGACATCCGCAATTCAAAGGTGGCCGATCTGGTGCGGGAATTAGAGACTTATGCCATAGAAGTTCAGGTGCACGATGCGTTTGCGGATCCCGATGAGGCGTTCCGAGAATATGGCATTCCCCTCAAAAAATGGGAGGAGCTCAAAAAGGCCGATGCCGTTGTGGTGGCTGTTGCGCATCAGTCTTATCGGAAGCTATCCCCTCACCAGATTGCGGAAATGTTGGGGAAAAACCCCATGCTGATTGATGTTAAGGGGGTTTACGATAGAGAAGAGATGTACGCTACTGGCATCGACGTGTGGCGTTTGTAAATAGGCAAATGAGAAAGACGTATGCAGATCAAACAAAGGGAGCAAGGTTAGAGGAAAAGAATGGATCAAGAGACACGGCAATTCTTAGAACAGAAGTTTGAAGCGATTGATAAGAAGTTCGTCCGCATTGACGAGAAGTTTGAAGAGACC
>CAYJWQ010000050.1:3138-4891 GCA_964373895.1 uncultured Nitrospirota bacterium | reverse complement strand
TTTGAAGAGACCAAGCGGCATTTCAGCGTGGCGGCTGAAGGGTTGGAGCACAAGATCCAGCTTGTTGCGGAAGGGGTTGCAAATCTTGATGAGAAACTATACAGGGAAATTACAGTGCTGCGCGAGGAGATGAAGGCTGAATTCAGTGAAGTTAAGGCCATGATCAGTTTTCCTATGCTGAACTGGATAAAAGAATCAGAACGCTCGAAAGCGGGTTCGTGGCGTTAGAGACGCGAGTGGAGCGGCTGGAGGCCCGGCCGCGATAAGAAGGTTTCCCCATAAAGAGGATGTATGAATATTGCGGTTATTGGAAGCGGCTATGTCGGTTTGGTGACCGGATTGTCATTCCCGAGTGCCCCTGTCCGGAATCCAGAAGGTCGTAACCTCACGAATGACTATATTCCAGGCAAAAAGTTCGGGAATGATATGAATAACGGGTCAGCCTCATAGTGTTGTTACAATAGTGAGACCGTTTATAGCACAAGCATGAAAGTCAAAAAGATAGTCTTTCGCGTTGAGATTTTTAAGGAAGAAGATGTTTATGTTAGTCTATGCCCCGGGTTAAATGTTTCAAGTTTCGGAGAAAACATTGAAGATGCAAAACGGTTACTCCAAGAGGCGGTCGAAGGTTTCCTGGAGGAATGCGAGGAGATGGGAACATTAGAAGAGGTTCTCGAGAAAGTTGGGTTTATAAAAGAAGCAGATATCTGGACGAGTAGAGAACCGATTATGGAAGATAAACTGGCCGTTTCTCGATAATGGTTGTCCTTTGGTAAAATTGCCCCTTCATTATTTTGCAGTGCTTGGGGTATTAGGCCGTTATGTATGGGGGTCGTCAATGTTAATGAAGTACAATCGAGCCGCCTTACACCATGCCAGATATGAAATCTCGGATGACGACAGTTCGTTCTATGGAGAGATTCCAATGTGCAATGGAGTATACGCGAACGCTGCGACCCTTGAAGACTGTCGTGAGCAATTTGAAGAGGTATTGGAGGAGTGGGTTCTATTTCGTGTCTACAGAAATCTTCCCTTACCTGTCATTGATGGCATTGAGTTAACCATTAAGGCAATGGCATAGTGCCTCACTTTGGGCCCTCAATGACAGGCCTGTGGCGGTTATTATAGATTACAAGGAGTATAGGAGTTTCAGGGAAATAGAAGAGGACAAAGCGGACTACCACTCCGCTTTAAAGGTTAAGCAAGAAAGCAAAAAATGGACAAGTCACACTGATTTAAAAGCAAAGCTTGACTCCTGAATTCGGAGTGAGGGAGAATCGGTTTTTCAGGAAAGGCATTTTTGGGGAAGGCTGGGGGAGGTTTGGGGAGTAGTCAAGAGTAAAGATTTGACCCCTCGCGTTGACCCCTCGCGATATTTTCACGCGAACGCCTGGCGGCGCTTGAATCGAAGGTGGCCGGAATGAGTCATTGAGGGTCACCAGGGCATGATCTTCCTTTTCCCCCGACAAGGCGTTATTTTCCCCCCATAGAGATTATGAACAGCCCAGTGGAAAGTCTGCGCATAAATTCGTGACAAGGCGAAAGGAGCGGAAAGATGGCTAATTCTGAGTATCAAGAGCTCAGACAGTTTCTGGATGAGAAATTTGCATTGATAGACTCCAGATTCGAAACCATGGCAACAAAGCAAGAAATGACACGCCAGTTTTCGGATGTCAGGCAAGAAATGGCGCACCAGTTTGAGGAAGTCAAACTCGAAAATGTGACAATACGGCAAGAAATGACACGCCAGTTT
>CAYJWQ010000050.1:0-3038 GCA_964373895.1 uncultured Nitrospirota bacterium | reverse complement strand
TGTGACAATACGGCAAGAAATGACACGCCAGTTTGAGGAAGTCAAACTCGAAAATATGGCAACAAAACAGCAAGCGACTCACCAGTTTGAGGAAACAAAGCGCTATATGGGAGTTCTGTCAGAAGACATTCAGCATAAAATAGATATCGTCGTGGAAGGACACCAGTTATTAAATCAAAAGATAGATAATTTATCCCAGGAGATGAAAGAAGGAGACAGAGAAACTCGGGCAATGATCAAGTTTCCATACGATCAATTGAATCGTCGCGTCACTACGGTCGAGAGCGAAGTGACTACTTTGAAGAGCCGTGTGGGGCAATTGGAGGAGGATGGATAAATATTTTGGTTATTGGTAAGGTGGCTATGTCGGTTTGGTGACCTGTGTGGCAGAAGGCGCCGATGCCCTTGTGTTGCTTGCCGAATGGAACCTCTTTCGGAATCTGAATTTAGAGCAGGTAAAGGGCAAGCTCAAATCCCCCGTCTTTATTGATCTTCGTAATATCTATGAACCCGAAAAAATGGCCCGGTTAGGTTTTCACTATACCAGTATTGGCAGGCCATAAGAAAGGTTAGAACCATGGGCGTATACTGTTCTTTCTTGTGGGAGGGTGGGTCTTTAAAATTAAGGGTATTTTAATCCATGATGCCAGAAGAATTGCCCTTTTCATATTGACGATTCAGGAGTGTAAGGATTCGACCCCTCGCGACCCGGTTCGCACCTCTGCGAGGAGCTTTTGAATGACAGATGCGAGGTCCTTATTTCCCCCCCATGATGGGTCTTAATCTAATGCTGCATACGGTACTTGACTCCAGCTCCGGCCAACCTTGGTACGTGATCCACAGCAAACCCAGGCAGGAGCAGGTGGCACTTGACAACTTGTTGCGTCAGGGCTACCATGCCTGGTTGCCACAAATCAAGGTGGCCACCGTTGGCAAGCGCAGCGCAAGAAAAGCTGATATTCTGGCATTGGAGCCTATGTTTCCGCGTTACCTGTTTGTCCGCCCAGCGAATGACGAGCAGTCCATTGCTTCTGTGCGGTCTACTTTGGGCGTTTCGACGCTGGTGCGCTTCGGGGACCGGCCTGCCACAATCGATCATCGAACTGTATGTGACATCGCCCACCTTGAGCTTGCCCAACACCAACTCGATTACCACCAAATCACGCCCTTTCAGCCAGGCGTTGCGGTGCAAATTGTCAGTGGCCCACTGGCAGGACTTAAAGGACTTGTTTCCATGTCCTCGAGTGAGCGGGTCTTCATGTTGCTGGATTTTCTGGGCAGGCAGCAAAAAATCTGCCTGAGGCCAGAGCAGATGGCTCTGATCACATAAGTCAAAAGCAATCCCATGGGCCGCGCACCAAGCGGTCGACCCTTGGAGTTGTCGAAAGGAGTTGTCGAAAGGAGTTGTCGAAATTTTTTTGCTGTGCAAATGCACTAGCATGGCGGTAGCGTGCCTGATAACTTTTCGTTCAATTATGGATCTTTCAAACGCAACCATCGCTGTCACCTTCCCTCGCTTGGGTATGGCTACCTTGGAAGTATTGCTGGCTGCAGGCGCCACATGGAATTTTCTGCCCCGTTTTGGAGTCACGCATTCTGTTTTTCATGTCGACATGGCCGCTTCTGCGCTTTCAGAAAAACTCCAGGCCGGTGGATTGTTCGTGGACGTGAAAAACACCCACAGCCCCGCGACGATCGGGCAACGTGGCACGAGGCTCTGGTACCTGTATCATATTGTAAGAGTACGTAAGCGTGCTCCCGTCCTCGTCGAACCACTGGGAGCGCTGATTGTGGCGAGTGTATTGGGCCCAGTCGCCGCGACGGGGGGAGACCTTCGTCACGCGGAAGATCACGAAAGCGGCGGCGCGAATCAAGCTGGGTTTGCAGGACAAACTGTACCTGGGCAATCTGGACGCCAAGCGCGACTGGGGATTCGCGGGGGATTACGTCGAGGCGATGTGGCTCATGCTACAGCAGGATCAGCCCGAGGATTACGTGATTGCCACCGGGGAGACCCATTCCATTCGGGAATTGCTGGACGCGGCGTTCGATCTGGTCGGGATGGACTGGGCAAAACACGTCGAGATCGATCCAAGATATTTTCGCCCGGCCGAGGTGGATCTGCTGATCGGCGACGCGACCAAGGCCAGAACGAAGCTCGGGTGGAAGCCGACGGTCGGCTTTCACGAGTTGGTCCGGATGATGGTCGAAGCCGATGTGGAACGCGAGCGCCAGATCGTAGAGGGCCTCAAGCCGGGGGCGGTGAGTCGGTTGTACGTGTGACCTGCATGGCTGATCGTGATGGGGGCCGAGAGCCGGTTTGAACATTCGAATCGATCCCCACACACTGGAGCGGGCGGAAGAGCGGGGAACGAATGAGGGCGAGATTCGAGACGTGATTGAGACCGGCGTACCCGTCCCGGCGAAGGGGCGGCGTCTCGGAAAAGCAAAAGTCTATTCGTTCAATCGTGTGAGACGAGGCCGGTTGTACGAGCACAAGCGCGTGGAGGTCATTTATGTTTAGGACGGGAACGAGATCGTCACCGTGACCGCCTACGTCTTCTACGGCCGATGGGAGCAGCAAGCGTGAAGATTTACTATGACGATCAGAAGGATTTGCTCTACCTGCGATTCGACGAGCGCCCCCAGGAAGTTGAAAATCAGCGCCTGACAGAGGACATCGTGATAGATATCGGGGAGGGGGGAAGGATCGTGGGTATTGAGATCTTGGATGCGTCCCGGCATGTGCGCTTGGAAAGTATTCTTCCTACGCACTATCATGTCAAAGGTTGATCGAATCGGGTGATCGAAATGGCCATGGGGGCCTCTTCGAGTAAGGTCATGGAGCGAGACGCAAAAATATACGTCGCCGGCGATGTGTTCCACTGTCATCCGTTGGACATCATGCGAGTGGGGCCAACAACAATCCAGTGAAGAATGATGAGGTCGTCATGTTGTCGGTAGTCAAGATGGAAGTCAGACCGGAAGATATTATCGATGCCGTGAAGAAAATGAGGAAGCGGGAACGCGAGGCGTTT
>CAYJWQ010000049.1:0-13388 GCA_964373895.1 uncultured Nitrospirota bacterium | reverse complement strand
GTTATGAGAAAAGTTTGTTGAAATTCTGGGTAATACAGCGTAGGATCAACGCCCATGTCCCCTGATAAACCAATTGCCAAGCCTGAAACGCAAGTGATGGGGCTTGATGCCTGCCTTGCCTTCGAGAGGTCCATGCGGGAACTGATGAACCAGATTCACTCGGCAAGCCTGGACGATATTATCCTTTATTTACGCGATGAAATTGCAAAACTTGTGACCTGTGAACGGGTCACTATTTATGTCTATGACCTTGCCAAATCTGAAATCTACTCGAAGCTCAAGGATGGCGATGAAATAAAGGAGATCCGTGTCCCTGTTTCATCTATGAGCATTGCCGGTTATGTCGCCCTCACGGGAAGGCCTCTGCGGATTAAAGACGCATACGATGCCGTGGAGTTAAAGAAAATCGATCCCAATCTGAAATTCGACGTGTCATGGGATAAACGGACGGGGATCCGGACCAGGCAAACCCTTGCGGCTCCGATTCTATCGGGTCAGCGTCTCTATGGCGTGATTCAGGTGATCAACACGACGCACGGAAAATCGTTCAGGGAGTCCGAGGAATATATCCTTCAAGAACTTGCCAAAACGCTTGGTATCGCCTTTTATAATCAGGCGAAACTTTCAATCCGATCGTCGCGATATGACTATTTGTTACGCAGCGAGCAGCTCACCAGCATAACCCTCGATAAGGCGCAGACCCTGGCGAAAGAGCAGGGGGTATCCATTGATTATCTGTTGGTGACGAGTTTCAATATTCCAAAGGAAGAGCTGGTGCGGAGTCTTCGCGAATTTTTTAGATGTGAGTATATTTCATTTAGTGAGAATATGCCTATTCCTACAGAAGTGCTTGGAAAGTTCACCATTGATTACCTGAAGTATAATGTTGTGATGCCTGTGGGATTAGAGGATGACAAGGTTATTGTGGCGATGGAAAACCCTAAAAACGTTCTATCCCTCGATTCTCTGCAGCAGGTCTCTGGCAGAGAGATGATTCCATACGTCTCCACCCGAGAAGAGATTTTTCAGTTTATTGACCACTTCTATGGGGCAAAGGGAGGTGCGCGTTCTTCGTCGTATAGTCTGGACTCCATTATCAAGGCGTTAGAGAAGGCAGGACCGGTCCTATCTGAAAAGTCGACCGAGACATTAACGGAGGGAAAGGGAGACCAGGAAGAAAAGGAAGATGATTCTGGAGTTGTGCGACTGGTAAATCAGATTATCGAGCAGGCTTATGAAAAAGGGGCGAGCGATATTCATATCGAGCCCTATCCTGATGGCGATACCGTTGTCCGAATTCGTGTGGATGGCATCTGCCAGGAATATATACAGGTGCCAAGGCGTTTTTCCAAAGGGCTCGTTGCCCGTGTCAAGATTATGGCAGATCTTGATATCGCTGATCGCCGGCTTCCGCAGGATGGAAAAATCAGGTTCAAAAATTATGGGGCCCGCGACATTGAGCTTCGTGTCGCGACCCTTCCGACTGCAGGAGACCAGGAAGACGTGGTTCTTCGGATACTCCCTTCCGGCCAGCCTTGCATCCTCGATAAAATCGATATGGATCCGGATCTCCTGACGCGATTTAAGAAGGCGATTTCCGAGCCTTGTGGCATGGTGTTATCTGTCGGACCGACCGGTTCTGGGAAGACGACAACCCTCCACGCCGCTCTTCGATATTTGAACAGGCCGGACACCAAGATTTGGACGGCGGAGGATCCAGTAGAAATAACCCAGAAAGGTCTTCGGCAGATTCAGGTTCATCCGAAGATTGGATTAACATTCGAACGATGCCTGCGGTCGTTTTTACGCGCAGATCCAGACATTATTATGATTGGCGAGATGCGGGATGCGGAGACGGCAGAGGCCGCGATCGAAGCGTCGCTGACCGGACATATCGTCTTTAGCACCCTTCATACGAATAGCGCCTCGGAAACCGTGACCCGATTGCTTACCCTTGGGGCTGATCCGTTCGCGCTTGGAGATGCGCTGTTGGGTGTACTTGCGCAACGCCTTGTCCGTAAGATTTGCGAGAATTGCGTGGAAACGTACATGCCTTCTGAACAGGAATGGGATCTGCTGTGTGAGGAATATGGGATTGACGCATTTTCGGCGTTGAACGTAAGACGGACAGAGACGAAGCTCGCGCGAGGGAAGGGTTGTGAGCGGTGCGGCCAGACGGGATATCGCGGACGTCTCGGTATTCACGAGCTTCTGGTGGTTGACGACGAAATTCGTCCTCTGATCTATCATAAGGCGCACTCTTCCCAAATACGTGACATGGGAATCAAGAAAGGGATGGTCCTGTTGAAACAAGATGGCATTCGTAAAGTCCTGATGGGTATCACCGATTTTAAGGAGGTGCGATCCTCCTGCATGAAATAGACTTCCTTGCTCCTCGAAGGAAGCGTGGCAGGGATAGGTAGCCTGCAATTTATTGACAAAAGCGATCTATATGTGGTATGAGAAAGGTCGGTAAGTTTTCACTGGAGAGTAGGGTTTAGAATGTATGCTGTGATAGAATCAGGGGGGAAACAACACAAAGTGGCGGTGGGGGATGTCATCCATCTGGAAAAATGCGCAAAGAATGTTGGCGAAAAAATAGAGTTTCGATCTGTTCTGCTCCTTCAGAATGAACAAGGCACCATTCTCTCCCCCGAGAGATTAAAGGTTACCAAGGTCGTTGGAGAAATCCTTCAGGAAGGTCGTGATAAAAAGGTCTTGGTTTTTAAGAAGAAAAGAAGGAAAAACTACCGCAGGACCCAGGGCCATCGGCAATGGTTTACGAAGGTCAAGATTTCCGAGATTATCTGATGGGTAACTGCGACGTGCGGCATATTGATTGGGGGAGAGACGATGATTACACCTATACCGCCGGGGGCTATGTCTGTGACGCCCCTTTCGAATGTGGCGCCCGCTACGGTTGTGGCCAATCCGGATGAAAAAGTCGCATTAAAGCAGAATGTGCTTGTTGCGGGACAGACGGTGCCTCTGGTTAATGATGTTAAATCACCCTATAGCGAGGATCTGCAGCGACTCTTAAAAAGACTGAATGAAGATGCCAGACGCCGAAAACGTCCTTTCCAATATGTTTTAGTTGAAGAAAATGGCGAAATGGTGATAAAAGTGATTGACTCCGAGACGCAGGAGGTCATTAGAAAGATTCCAATCGAAGAGGCTGTTTCCATCGCACAGGACCTTGAAAACGCTCAAGGGGTGATTTTGCGGGTTGTTGCTTAGTGTTCCGGATAGGTTCTCCACGCTTAAAGATGGAGTCGTAAGGCAGTCTATGAGGAGATTTTAGCGGTGGCACACAAGAAAGGGCAGGGGGCGACGAGGAATGGTCGTGACAGCAATTCCCAGCGATTAGGGGTAAAGCGTTTTGGCGGCGAGATAGTTTTAACAGGCAATATCCTGGTTAGACAGAGGGGCACCCGGATCCACCCTGGGATTAATGTGGGCATTGGAAAGGATGATACCCTTTTTGCCAAAGCGTCAGGTATCGTAAAGTTTGAACGACTCGGAAGGGACAAAAAGCGGGTCAGTATTTATCCCGTAGCCTAGTTCTTCTCTATCCGCACCTACCACTCCATTTAAGAAAACAACGTCTGTCAAAACCTTTCTGGTCCCCTTTGGAGGTGGGTCCTCTGTTTGTCGATCAAGTTAAAATTTATGTCAAAGCGGGTGATGGTGGAGACGGATCTGTCAGCTTCCGGCGGGAGAAATATGTCCCGCGAGGCGGTCCCGATGGTGGTGACGGCGGCAACGGCGGCAATGTCATCCTGGAGGGCACAGGTCAACTTTCCACCCTTCTTGACCTGCGTTATCAGCAGCATTATCTGGTTCCCTGCGCTGAACATGGAAGCGGTCAGAAATGCTCTGGTAAAAACGGCGCCGACTGGGTGATTCCCGTTCCGATCGGAACCATCATCCGTGATGCGGCGTCGGGTGAAATTGTGGCTGATATTACGGAACAGGGCCAACAAATCGTTGTGGCCAGGGGGGGACATGGCGGACGAGGGAACACACATTTTAAATCAGCCACCCGTCAGGTGCCGCGTATCGCCGAGCCAGGGGAAAAAGGGGAAGAACGTTGGTTGGCGCTCGAACTAAAACTGTTGGCGGACGTTGGGGTGGTTGGGCTTCCGAATGCTGGAAAGTCGACCCTTCTTGCCGCCATCTCCTCGGCCCGTCCCAAGGTTGCGGACTATCCATTTACGACCCTTACGCCCAATTTGGGTGTGGTTGCCTGGAAAAAAGAACGTGAAAGGCAGTATCATTTTACAATCGCGGACGTTCCAGGATTGATTGAGGGGGCTCACGAGGGGAAAGGCCTTGGGATCCGATTCTTAAAGCATCTGGAGCGGACGACACTCTTGCTGCATCTGGTGGATGTCTCAATGAACGCAACGGCCAATCCAATTTGCGATTTTGAAACGGTTCGGTCGGAATTGGCGTCGTATGGGCATGGATTGCTTGATAAGCCGTACCTGGTGGCGGCGACGAAGATGGATGTGGAGGGGCCGCATGTTGCGGCCCTTCAACACTACTGCCAGCGAAGGGGAATCCCTTTCTTCCAGATTTCGGCTGTGACAAATATAGGGATCAAGCCCCTTATTTTGAACTTGGGGCATCGGGTGGAATCTGCAAGGCAACCGTTAAAAATAGGCGAGATGAACGCTTAAATTTCCATAGAGTTATTCCTTTACGTCAATGTCTTCTCCTTGGTTTGGGCTTAAAAAAAACAAGCGGATCGTTATCAAAATAGGAAGCAGTGTAATCGCCTCCTATGATAAGGGTCTTCATGAAGAAAGATTGGAGCAGATCGCCGCGGAGGTGGCGGTTTTGCGAGGGCGCGGGCACGAGATTTTCCTTGTCTCGTCAGGGGCGGTTCTCTGTGGTGTGGAAAAACTGGGTCTGGCGCGGAACCCAAAAAACCTTCCACTGAAACAGGCCGCCGCCGCAGTCGGACAGAGCCGCCTGATGTGGGCCTATGAGCGGTTTTTTGGGAAATTCCAAATCAAGGTGGCGCAGGTCCTTCTCACGCACGATGATATCGTGGATCGGAGACGTTTCATCAATGCCCGCAATACGTTGATGACGTTGTTGGATTATGAGGTGTTGTCGATTATCAATGAAAACGACACGGTGGCTGTTGATGAGATCAAGGTCGGCGACAACGACGCGCTCGCGGCGCAGGTGGCCCACCTTGTGGATGCCTCCCTCTTGATTTTATTATCCGATGTGGATGGACTTTATTCCAGCGATCCCGTGAAATTCAACGAGGCGCAATTGATAACGCTGGTTGAAGAGGTCACGGGTGAAATCGAAAAAATGGCGGGGGGGGCAGGGCCGAAGGGCGGGACGGGCGGCATGGCCTCGAAGATAAAAGCGGCCAAGGGTGTCACAACAACGGGGGTGACCGTCTTGATTTTAAATGGGACCTCCCCGGGCATCATAGGGCGGGCCTTTTGCGGGGAGGCGGTTGGGACCCTCTTTTTGCCTAAACGGAATCGCCTGTCGTCTAAAAAGCAGTGGATTGCCCATTCCTTAAAGGTGAGAGGAAAGGTCATTTTAGATCAGGGGGCGGCCGAGGCGCTTCTTAAAAAAGGGAGGTCGCTCCTCTCTTCCGGTATACGGGTGGTCGAAGGGAAGTTTGACGTTGGCGATGCGATTCTCTGTTGCAATGAGGAAGGGGTTGAGATTGCGCGGGGGCTAACGCATTATAGCGCGTCCGAACTAACGCGAATTAAAGGGCTACACTCCTCTAAAATCGAATCGGTGTTAGGGTACAAATCGGCTGATGAAGTGATTCACCGCGATAACATGGTTATCTTCCATGGAACTGAAAGATCATCTGCGACAACAGGCAGGTAGAACAAAAGCGGCCTCCAGGGAATTAGCGAAGCTCCCTTCCAAGGTAAAGACACGCGCCCTGGGTGCGATGGCGGACCTCCTTGAATCTCAAGCATCTTTTATCCTCGCGGAAAATGGAAAGGATCTTGCGGCCGCAGAAGCGAAAGGGCTCGCCCGCCCTCTTATAGAGCGTCTGACCTTAAACGGAAAACGGATTAGCGAAATGGCCGCAGGCATTCGCGAGGTGGCGGCCCTCCCCGATCCGGTTGGGGAGATGATGAAGACGGCGCGTCGGCCAAACGGCATGTGGGTCGGCCAGATGCGTGTTCCGATCGGCGTGATTGGAATTATTTACGAGTCCCGTCCGAATGTGACCGCGGATGTCGCCGCGCTTTGCATTAAGTCTGGAAACGGCGTCATCCTAAGGGGAGGCTCGGAAGCGATCTGCTCGAATCGGGCCATCGCGCACCTTCTTCAGGAGGCTGGCGTCAAGGCCGGCCTCCCCCCTCATGTCATCACCTTGATTGAGACAACAGACCGTCAAGCCATCTTTGAACTTCTTAAATTAGACGAAGCGATTGACCTCATTATCCCCCGTGGCGGAGAGGGACTGATTAAGACGGTGGTCGAACACTCGAAAATTCCGGTCATGAAACATGACAAAGGGGTCTGCCATACGTTTGTGGACGAATCGGCTGATCTTAAAATGGCCGAGGAGGTTTGCTTGAACGCCAAGGTCCAACGGCCCGCCACCTGCAATGCGATGGAGACCCTCTTGGTTCATCAGGAAATCGCGCCGGTATTTCTCCCTAAGATAATCAGACGCCTCCAGGAGGCGGGTGTGGAGGTCCGTGGTTGTCCGAGGACCAGAGAACTCCTTTCTGGTGTCTCGATTGCTAAGGAAGAAGATTGGAAGACAGAATATCTGGACCTGATTCTCTCCGTAAAAGTCGTCGGCCATTTTGATGATGCCCTCTCTCATATTTCCACCTATGGATCGTGCCATTCCGAGGCGATCATCACGCGGGATCATTCCCATGCGATGCGTTTCGTAAATGAGGTGGATGCCTCCGCTGTCTTTGTGAACGCCTCCACGCGTTTAAATGACGGCTACCAATTTGGTCTTGGCGCGGAGATGGGAATTTCCACCAGCCGCATCCATGCCCGGGGGCCGATGGGCCTTGAGGCCCTCACCTGCGCCAAGTTCATTGTTTTCGGGGATGGACAGATCAGAGATTAAGGGCGTTGTCATGCGTGTGGGGCTGTTGTGTGGCACTTTCAATCCGATTCATGAAGGCCATCTTCAAGTCGCCGAGGCCGTTCTAAAAAAACTCCTGCTTGAGAAGGTGTTGTTCATTCCCTCCGGCAACCCGCCGCATAAGAATGATCAAGCGATCCCCGCCGCTTTTCATCGCCTGGAGATGACGCGTCTGGCCTTAATAAATCATTCCAGATTCGAGGCCTCTGATATTGAGATCAGAAGGCCTGGGCGATCCTATTCCATCGACACGATTTTGGAACTGAACTCTCGCTACCCCCATGATCGGTTTTTTTTTATTGTTGGGATAGATGCCTTTTCAGAAATCGCCACATGGAGAGAACCGGATCGCCTTTTAGGACTATGCGATTTTGTAATTGTATCCAGGCAAGATTTCCCTTTCTTGGAGTTTTCCTGTAGGGCCTCGCTGCCGGGGCTTGACCTGATTTCCTTAAGACAACTTGACGATGGGATAAAGAGCGCCTACATCTATCCGACCGAATCAGGAACCAAACTCCACTTTATCCGGATTCCCCCATGTCCCATCTCGGCAAGCGAAATCAGGAAAAAGATAAAGGCTCAAAAAGAGACGAAAAATATCTTGCCGGATAGCGTTAAGTCATATATAATACAGCGAGGGCTTTATTAAAGAGAATGCCGATTCCAGAAGACCAGATAACCACCGCATCGTGGGAAGCCAGGGATAAAACACTTCATATAGTGGATCTCATTCTGGCGAAACATGCGGAAGAGGTTGTCGTTTTAGAGATCGGTGGGCTAACCTCATTAACGGACTTCTTTGTCATCTGCTCTGCTGACTCGCGTCCCCAGGTACAAGCGATTGTAGACGCTGTTAAAACAGCACTCTCGGAATTTGGTATTCACCCCGTTGGCATTGAAGGGTGTGAATCTGGAATCTGGGTGTTAATGGATTATAATGATGTTATTCTTCATATTTTTAGATCTGAAGCGCGGGAGTTTTATAATTTAGATCGGCTCTGGGGAGACGCCCCGGAGATTTCTATTACGCAATTGCGCGTAAAGGCGCATCGCAGGGGAAGCGTAAAAGGATTGAACCGATAAAATGATGGCCTTCTTAACTCTCATCTTTTTGACCTTCATCGGTCTTGCTGGTTATTTGGCGCAGCTGAATCCCGAAAAAGTGGTTTTTTTTGTGACCAGAGAGACGTCGTTTGAGATGTCGGTCACGGCGTTGATCCTTTTTTCTACGGCCTTCGGAGGAGGCCTGGTGATTCTCTTTTCCGGAGTGCATGAGATCAAGCATTTCATTCTTAATTGGAAATATGCCCGCCAAAAGCGGAAAGAAACGCAGATTGAAACGTATTATACGGAAGCGGTCAATGCCTTTCTCGCAAAACGGTATCGGGATGCCACCACCCTCTTTCAGAAGGTATTAAGCCTCAACGCGAATCATATTAACTCCTTCCTGCGTCTTGGAAAGATTTATCGCATTCAGGGAAATCATAACGAGGCGATCAAACTTCATCGAAAAGCGCGAAGTTTAGACGAACAAAACATTGAAGTGCTCCTTGCGCTCTCTTATGATTTAGAACAGACGCAACGGTTTGAAGAGGCGATACAATATCTTAAAGAGATCCTGCATCTCGATGGGACCAATTTAACCGCTTTAATGCGCTTAAGAGATATTTATATCCGCCTTCAGCACTGGGAGGAGGCCCACCCTGTCCAGGAGAAAATCATAAAGCTTCCACAGCCGAAGGAAATTGCGGAGAAAGAGGGGATTGCGTTTCTTGGGATCAAATACGAAGCGGGGATGCAGTCGCTTCATTCTAATCATCCGGAAGGGGCCAGGCGCTATTTCAAAGGGGCGATCAAGCTCGATAAAGGATTTCTGCCGGCCTATATCGGTCTTTCTGATATCCATATCAAAGGGGGAAGGTCGGATCTCGCGGCGCGTCTTTTGGAAAAGGCGTATGAGATGACCCAGCACCTTATTTTGCTTCATCGCTTGGAGGATTTATATATTGAGATGGGTGAGCCGGAGAAGATACTCTGTATTTACCGGAATGCGTTGGAAAAAAATCAAGGTGATATGGTTCTTAAGTTTTATCTGGGCAAACTTTATTATCGTCTTGAAATGGTTGATGAGGCATATGACCTCTTATCTGAAATTGAGTCGCAGATTGAGTATTTCCCTGATCTGCATAAGATCCTGGGAAATCTTTATCTAAGAAAAGGGGAGTTGGGTCTGGCCGTTGATGCGTTAAAGAAAAGTTTGAAGTTAAAGAAGCATGTTTTGGTCTCTTACTATTGTTCCGCTTGTGATTATCATACCATCGCGTGGTCCGGTCGATGTGGTCGGTGCGGCCAGTGGAACAGCTATCAGGCCAGGCCGATCATGGTGGATAAGGCGCCCAAAAAGGCGCTGACCAATGCGCCTTATTCCATCCCCTATCCCAGAGAAATAATCTGATGTCCGGAATGCCTGTTCCCAGGCCGGTGATTTTGATTGTCCTGGACGGCTGGGGAATTAATCCTAGAAAAGAGGCTAATGCCATCGCCCTGGCCAACCCCCTTTTTTATCGCTACCTTCTTGCGACCTATCCTCATACACGACTCTTGTGTTCGGGGGAGGCGGTGGGCCTTCCCGACGATCAAATGGGAAACTCGGAGGTGGGACATCTTAATATGGGCGCCGGTCGTGTTGTTTATCAGGAGTTAACCAGAATCAATAAGGCGATCCTGGATGGTTCATTTTCTACAAATACCGTCCTTCATCAGGGATTTCTCCCGGCTCAAAAAAAAGATATGACCGTCCATCTGTTAGGGTTGGTATCCGATGGGGGGGTCCATAGCCATATCGATCACCTTGCCGCCCTTCTTGATATGGCGAAGGAGAAGGGAGTTCTTAGACTGCGTGTTCACCCATTTCTGGATGGTCGAGACACACCGCCGCAGTCTGCGATATCGTTTATTACCTCGTTAGAGCAGATGATGCGGGAGAGGCAGCCGGCTGATGGAGATTGGAAGATTGCGACTGTGATGGGGCGTTACTACGCAATGGACCGAGATAAGCGATGGGATCGAACGGAGAAGGCGTATCAGGCGATTGTGAAGGGCGTTGGGGTGCGTGCCTCCTCGCCTATTTCAGCGATTGAGCAAAGTTATACCCTGCAGATGACCGATGAGTTTGTAAAACCGGTTGTGATTTTCGAAGGGAAGAATCCCGTTGGTAGAATTCACGATGGCGACTGCGTGATTTTTTTTAATTTTAGGGCAGACCGCGCCCGCCAGATGACCCGCGCCCTTACGGAAAAAGATCTGTCCGATTTTCCAAGAGGCCGCGCTGTTGGACTGGCGTCGTTTGTCACGATGACTTCCTACGATGAAACGTTTAGCCACCCTGTTGCCTTCCAGCCAGCCTGTCTTGAGAAAATTTTAGGCGAGGTCTTAAGCCAGCGTGGGCTTCGGCAACTGCGTATTGCCGAAACGGAAAAATATGCCCATGTCACCTATTTCTTTAATGGGGGGAGAGAGGTCCCTTTTGAAGGAGAGGAAAGAATGCTGATCCCTTCGCCGAAGGAGGTGGCGACGTATGATCAAAAGCCTGAAATGAGCGCCTACGAAGTGGCGGATGCGACGGTCCGGCAGATCGAAACAGGGAAGTTTGATTTTATTGTCCTTAATTTTGCCAATCCGGATATGGTGGGACACTCGGGTAATTTAAAGGCGGCGATTTCGGCCGTGGAGGTGATCGATCGATGTCTTGAGAAGGTTGTAAAGACCATTTTGCGCGTAAAAGGTGTCGCGTTGATCACAGCAGACCATGGCAATTTAGAGCAGATGGTGGACTATCAGACGGGAGCCCCCCACACGGCCCATACCACCCTTCCTGTTCCTTTCATCCTTGTCACAGCGGAGAAACTGATCCTGCGGTCTGGTATCCATGCAGACATTGCCCCGACCATTCTGGAACTGATGCGGATACCGAAGCCACCGCAGATGAGTCATGAGTCATTGATTGTTCATTAAGGCAGGCTGTTGAAAAAGTCCATCTGTTTCGTTCTCGGTCTCTCGGAGATCCTCACGTACCTTCAAAGTACGCTGCGGTCTCCTCGATCCCTGCGGCCTACGCATCTGGAACTTTTTGAACAGCCTGTCCGTAAAACGGGTTTTTCAACAGCCTGTTAGGCAGGCCCCCTCACGCATGAACCGTTCTCCTTCCGGCCCCATTCTATCCATTTGTCGCTTTGAACGGAAGGGGCCTTTCCCCTATCGTGGATGACTATGCGCCAGAAGAGAGCGGTTAAGCAACGGCATCGCAAAACGTCGCAGAATAAAAAGGGTGTGAAAACACGCGGCGGACGACTTTCGGCCAAGGCGGGCCCGGTGGTGGGCCGCTATAAGGGCCATCGCAGTGGATATGGTTTTGTCATTCCAGAAACAACACAAGAGGCCGACATTTTTATCGGCAGGGGCAGCGCGAATGGGGCGATGCAGGGAGACCGTGTGGCGGCCAGCATCAAAAGGATTAAACCGGATGGAAAGCGAGACGGGGATATTATCCGTATTCTTGAAAGGGCCCATACCCATATCGTTGGGAGATTTGAGCAAGGGCAGGATTTTGGGACGATCATTCCTTCGGATCAACGAATCGTTTATGCCCTCCATGTTGCGCCCGAAAACAGCCTTTCGGCCCAAACCGGCGAGGTGGTGTTGGCGGAGATTCTCCTTTATCCGGAGAAGGGGCGACATCCAGAAGGGAAGGTCGCCCAGATTCTTGGGAAATTAGATGACCCTAAAATTGACACCGAGATTGTGATCGCCTCCTTCGATCTTCCCCGTTATTTCCCTCCGGCTGTTATCTCGGAAGTTGAGAATGTGGATGAGGCGGTTTCCACCGAGATGCGAAAGGGGAGGGTAGATCTGCGGCGGCTTCCAACGGTGACGATTGATGGAGAGCACGCCCGTGATTATGACGATGCGATCTCCATAGAGAAAACGGAATGGGGATTCCGTCTGTTTGTGCATATTGCCGACGTCAGTCATTATGTTCCGATGGGCTCTTTTCTTGATCGGGAAGCGGCCCTGCGCGGCACTTCTGTCTATTTCCCTGACGCCGTCCTTCCGATGTTCCCTGAAAGGCTGTCAAATGGGATTTGCAGCTTAAATCCTAATGAAGATCGTCTTGCGATGACCGTGGAGATGAATTTTGATCCCGACGGCGGGCAATTGGGTTACAAAATCTATGAAAGCGTGATTCGAAGCGATGAGAGAATGACGTACACCGCTGTGCGTGAAATCTGCGTTGATAAAATTCCCGCCACGCTAAAACGGTATTCTGCCTTCCTCCCGCAATTGGATTGGATGGAGTCGCTTGCCATGGTTCTAAGAGGCAATCGGCTTGCCCGCGGCAGCCTTGATTTTGATCTTCCCGAGCCGGAGATCCTCTTGAGCCTGACCGGTGAGACGGTCGATATTATCCGAGAAGAGAGAAACGTTGCGCACCAGATCATCGAAGAATTTATGCTCGCTGCCAATGAAACCGTGGCGCAACATATGACCGCCCTTGGCGTCCCTTTTCTTTATCGGATTCATGATGCGCCGGAGTCGACACGGATATTGGAATTTACGGAGCTGATCCACACATTCGGATTGTCTCTCACGGGATCCGATCGCGCCATATCTTTTTCTTCCGTCCTTGAGCAGGTGAAAGGACGGCCTGAAGAGAGGCTCGTTCACCAGACCTTGCTTCGCTCGATGAAACAGGCGAGATATTCCTCGGAAAACCGTGGTCACTTTGGCCTCGCCTCCCATGCGTATACCCATTTTACCTCTCCGATTCGGCGGTACCCCGATTTGATGGTTCACCGTTTATTGAAAGAGGTTCCTCTGATGACGGCGATAGAAAAAGAGGCATGGACAAGGAGTTTGCCTGAAATCGCCCGACATGCGTCGGAGAGGGAAAGGGTGGCCATGGAGGCGGAGAGAGAGGTTATTAAGAGGAAAAAGGTTAAGTTCATGGAAGACAAAGTAGGGGAGACATTCCATGGATTTATCACAGGGGTTGAAGCCTACGGTTTTTTTGCAGAGATTGAAGCGTATTTTATAGAAGGTCTTGTCCATGTCAGCGCTCTTTCAGATGACTACTATGTTTACCATGAGAAACAACATGCCTTGATGGGGGAACGCCGAAAGGGTATTTTCAGACTCGGGGATCCGGTCTTGGTCCGTGTAGAACGCGTAGACCTCGAGGGCCTTCAGATTGATTTCCACCTGGTGCGTCCGCCTAAGA
>CAYJWQ010000048.1:1214-13991 GCA_964373895.1 uncultured Nitrospirota bacterium | reverse complement strand
AATATTTATAATGAGTATTAAATTTACGCGGGATTGTCAAGGTTTATTTGGGTTTATTCAAAAGGACCGATAACGTTTTATCTTGGCTGTTCACCACGGCGATATCCATTTTACGATCTTGGTTAAAATCTCCCGTTGTTACGTGAACGGGGGTTTTCCCCGTAAAAATATTGAGCGGCGGATGTTTAAAACTGCCATCCCCCGTTCCTATTAAAAGTGAGATATTGTCGCTGCGGCTGTTGGTTACCACTAAGTCCATAATCTGATCGCCATTGTAGTCGGCCGCAGCGGCCGAAGTGGGCCCCCCTTCGGCGCCAAAGTTTTTCGGTTCGGAAAAGGTTCCCTGCAAGCCCTGTAAAAAAAGGGAGAGGGCGTCGCCAAGTCCGTTGATAACCAAGAGGTCCGTCTGACGATCTTGGTTGAAATCTTCCGAGATCAAGGCCAGAGGTCTCATTTTGGTATAATAGCTATCCCCTTTCTGAAAGGTGCCATCTCCTTCCCCTAAAAACAGGATGACCGATTCTCCCTGCGCCCCGTTGTTGGCAATCGCAAGATCAATAATCTTGTCGGTATTATAGTGTCCAGAGACGATCCCTGTCGGCGTGTCTCCCGGATCGGCCTCCATTCCTGTCTCGAACGACCCATCCCCGTTTCCAAGGAGAATCATCAAATGATCGAACCTTGAAATGACGGCGAGATCTAAGTGGCGGTCTTTGTTAAAATCGTCAGCGGTTGCCGAAAAGGGGGGGTGGCCTATATCAAATGTGACCGGATTTGTAAATCGCCCCTCTCTTTGGTTAATGAATAAAGAGAAGTTCTCTTCGTCATTCTTGAGGACAACCAGATCTGTTTTCCCATCCTCATTGAAATCGCCAAAGGTAACCGATTTTGGCGACCCTCCAACAGGAAGTTGTATCGGATCTTCAAACCGACCATCACCTTTTCCGAACAGGAGAGAGAGAGAATTATCTCCTGTATTGGCCACGATAAGGTCTAAAAGGTTATCCTGGTTTAAGTCGGCGGTCCCGACATAGGAGGGATTATCCTGTACCGGATAGTTCATCGGAGGGTGAAAGGGATTGGGCGGGGGATTTTTTGTTTTACACGCGCCTGCCACACCTGCGATGATGAGCAGAATAGCAGCCAGATAAAAGAGGCGGACGTTCATTTATGGGCTCCGCTCCGCGTTAACATCAACACGGGCAAAGTCGGTTTGGTGGAGGCGGCGGGAATTGAACCCGCGTCCGAAGATTTTTAGAAAAAAGGTCCTACATGTTTAGTTTCTGTTTTAAAATTCGCGTCGGATGCCATCCAGAAACAGGTTTCACCTTCCGCTATCTTCTTTAATTCTTACCATGCCCACAGAAGCCTTGGGCATGGCCAGCCTGCTGGCGTTCATCTTCCCTCTACACAGGCGATAGAAGGTCGATGTCGCTGCGTTTAGGCAGCGAGAGCTAACTCAGTGTTAGCAATTATATTTTCCCGTTTGTTTAACGAGCCCAACGGGACCTCGACATGCGCCTTTTGACCTCCAACCCCCGTCGAATCCAATCGCCCCCCTCTATGCCTACCCATTGCCTGCTTATTATAAGGAAAAATCACGGAAAGGGCAAATCACCCCATGGAATTGTTTTTACCCTTTACCTCGGTGTTTAGACCGCATTGCCTTTTCAATTTCCCTTTGGGCGGTATTTTTAGCAATGGTTTCTCTCTTATCATAAGCCTTTTTACCCCGTGCCAGCCCCAACTCCACCTTGGCCCAGCCCCGTTTGAAATAAACCTTCAGGGGAATCAGCGCCAAACCTTTTTGTTGCGTTTTTCCCATCAGCCGTTCGATCTCTCTTCTGTTTAATAAGAGTTTTCGTTTTCGAGTCGGATCAGGGTTGGAACAATGTCCGTGGCTGTACGGACTGATATGACAATGATAAAGGAATAGCTCTCCCTTTTCGATTCGCGCAAAGCTATCCCCTAAATTGATTTGCCCGTCTCGAAGCGACTTTACTTCGGCGCCAAACAGAGAAAGACCTGCCTCATAGGTCTCTTCGATCGTATAGTCATGATAGGCTTTCCGATTTGTAATCAACGGCTGATTGTTTTCAGGCATAGGGGTGTTTTTATGCTAACAAAAGTTAGAATTGCCCGCAAATATCTCGCAAATATAATGAAGACAACTTATCTTGGAGATGGCCTGAGGGGGGACATCATCAACATCATCGGGGCGATGAGATAAAAGCTACGCCAGAGGTTTCTGCGCGAGGCCGATTATGATGAGGGTGAATATAAGCCATTTGGATGGATCAAAGTTATACCACTTTGGGCCGTTGCGGTAGTCCCTGGGATAGGCGTGATGATAGTTGTGATAGCCCTCGCCAAATGTGACGAGTGAGACCCACCAACTGTCTCGGCTGCTGTTGGCGTCACCATACGGCTGGTCTCCCCATATGTGACAGACCGAATTGATACAAAAGGTTGAGTTAAGGACGAGAAAGGTTCTAGCAATCCCTGCGAGGAGGAATGCAGAGAGTCCTCCCTCCCATCCCCGATGAAGGAAACCAATCAAAAACGGCAAGACCAGGCCCGAAATCACAATGGGGAGATAATGTCTGTGTTGCCACATCACCCACTTGTCTTTCCGAAAAATGGCGGTGTACTTGTCATTGTCGTACGGGCTTTTCTGGAAAATCCATAACAGGTGGCTGTGCCAAAACCCTTTTTTTGCGTTGTAAGGATCTTCCTCTTGATCTACCTTTGCGTGATGCCGCACATGGTCGGAACACCATTTCAGGGCGGAGTTCTCCATCGCCCACCCACCTGCGATCAGAAAGGCCACCTTAACCCAGTCGGGACAGTTAAAACTTCGGTGTGAAAGGAGACGGTGGTAGCCGACCGTTATTCCAAGACCGGTGACGATATAAAGAATTCCAAAGAGGGTCCAGTCAACCCATGTGTAGTCGTAAAAGTAGGAAAAGACTGGGACTCCCAAAAGGGCAAGTAAAGAGAAAACTCCAAAGACGGTAATCGTGCCGTAATCTGTTCTTCCTTTAATATCTATTCTTCCGACAGCTTGGTCCATAGAGAGAATCCTTATCTAATGATGTTTAGCCCATACAAAACCTGGCAATAAAACTTAATCCTGTAGATGATAACAAAGGAATATTGAGAAATGCAACCTGTTTTTACAGGAGCAGTCTTCTTATGAGTTGAAGCTCCTTACTTTATAGGCGCTTCCGGATTCAGCGTGGGTTTCCCAGGTTCTTCCCCTCCCTCAATGGGAGGGGACTTGATGATGCGCCCTTCTACCCACGCTAAAGCCGGATGAGCCGGTTTTTTTAAGGGAAAACCAGCCCCCCCCCTCTAAGTTTACCCATAAAGATTACCTCCCCTTTGCAAACCCGAAAGGCGGTCGGGATAATTGGTGAAGAGGCCGTCAATGCCCACCTCGATAAAAAATAACATCCGGACAGGTTCGTTCACGGTATAGACGTGAACTTTGATCCCTTCCTTGTGGGCCTTTTGAACCGCCTCCGGCGTAACGCGATTGGCGGGAATGTTTAAAGAGAGAGCTCCTAACGCCATGGCTTCACGAAAGACCTTCTCCCAGGGTTCCCGATCAACGAGATAGCCGATTTTAAGCGTAGGGGATATCTCCCGCAGTTTGAATAGGACAGAATGATCGAACGATGATAAAACCGTCCGAGCTAACAGGCCGCGTTTCTGAATCAATTCAAAAATTTTTTTATAAGAAGCCGTTTTAATTTCCAGGTTTAGTAAAATAGGTGGCGGAATGATTTCTATGGCTTCACTTAAAGTTGGAACCATTTCTCCAGAAAAGGCGTTAGAAAACCACCTCCCTGCATCCCTCTTTTTAATCTCGGAGCAGGTAAGGTGACTGATGCGTTCCCTGTTTCCCGTCAACCGCTTCATCGTCGCGTCATGAAAAACAACCATCTCGCCATCGGCAGTTTCTCTAATGTCGCATTCGATGCCATCGGCCCCCATGGCAACTGCCTTTCTAAATGCAGGCAGCGTATTCTCCGGCGCATGTCCTGATGCGCCGCGGTGGGCCCAATTCACGATTTTCCTCATAACAGCCATTATAACCAAGAAAAGGGGTTGAATTCCTATACCGAACTATCATTTAATGAATTAAAGACATCTATTGTAAAATCATATCATGGGAGACCTTTGGGAGACCATCTGAATACCAAATATATGAAGCGGGCATTCGCCCTCGCTCGAAGGGGAAGGGGCAGAACCTCTCCAAACCCAATGGTGGGGGCTGTTATTGTTAGCAGAGGTGGTATTGTTGGAGAAGGGGTTCATCGTGGCGCCGGATCTCTCCATGCAGAGGCACTGGCCTTAGTCCAGGCGGGGAGGCTGGCGAAAGGGGGGACTCTTTATACCAACCTTGAACCCTGTTGTCATACCGAAAAACGGACGCCCCCCTGTACCGATGCGATCATTCGAAGCGGCATCCGAAAGGTTGTTGCGGCCATGACCGATCCTAACCCCATGGTTTGCGGGAGGGGTTTTACCCTGCTTCAACAGGCCGGCATTGAAGTGGTTTCAGACCTTCTTCATCATGAGGCGGAACGGCTCAATGAGGTCTTCATTAAATATATAACGACGCGAAAACCGTTTGTCATTGTCAAGGTGGCGATGACTCTGGACGGCCGGATCGCGACCGCAAAAGGGGAATCGCGCTGGATCAGCGGCGATGCGGCGCGCAAGGAGGTTCATCGACTTCGGTCGGAAGTGGACGCCATTTTAGTTGGCATTGGAACGGTTCTTGCCGATGATCCGATGTTGATCACGCATCGGGAGGGGGCAAAGAACCCCATTCGGGTGGTGATTGATCCCGCTTTACGCACATCCCCGCACGCCAAGATTATCACCTCGCTTGCCTTGGCCCCGACCGTTCTTTTCACCACGTCCAGGGCTTCATCTTCCAAGGTAGACAGGTTGAAGAGGCAGGGGGTTCAGGTAGAGGTATTGCCATACAGTCGGGGGGAAATTCCGTTTGATATGATTTTAAAAAAATTAGGCAGTAAAGGGATTACAAGCGTATTGGTTGAAGGAGGGGGAAGGGTCAACGGGATGCTTTTCCGTTCTGGCGAGGCAGATAAGACTATTTTTTATATTGCGCCAACGTTGCTTTGCGGGGACGATGCGAAGAGTGTGATTGCGGGGAGCGCTATTCAAACCCTTGCCGAAGCGGTGGCGATTGACGATCTTATGGTGCGTAAAGTTGGAAAAGATTTACGCATAGAGGGTTACGTTCGGAAGAGGCGATAGGAAGGATGTTCACAGGTATCGTAGAGGAAATGGGAGGCATCAAGGAGGTGGGCAGGGGAGGTGAGTCCGCTCGGTTGACGGTTGTTGCGAAAGGGGTCTTGGAGGGGATGAAGGTGGGAGACAGCGTCGCCATTGATGGGATCTGTCTGACCGTGACGATCTTGACCGAGACCGATTTCTCCGTTGACCTCTCGCCGGAGACGATGCGAATGACGACGATGGGAATCGCGAAGGAGGGAGATCAGGTCAACTTGGAGAGGGCGATGCGACTGTCGGATCGAATTGCCGGGCATCTGGTTTCCGGTCATATCGAGGGGATCGGCGTTATCGGAAAGAAGAGCGAAGAGGCGAATGCAATGAATCTCGCCGTTGACCTCCCCTCGGATATTCTACAATGCTGCATTCCAAAAGGGTCGATTGCCGTTGACGGCGTAAGTCTTACCATCAACGAATTGACCGACTGGGGAATCGTTGTCTCCATTATCCCTCATACAGCATCGGTAACGACTTTGGGAAAGAAAGAGGTTGGGTCTCTGGTTAATCTGGAAAGCGACCTTGTGGGAAGGTATGTAGAACGTTTTCTTACGCGGGGTTAGTTTTGGGAGAATCATCTGTATAACCTATCAAAACAACCGTCACATTATCCCTCCCTCCTTTTTCTAACGTCCTTTGAATCAAATAACGGCCCGCCTTGCTTATATCCCCTTGTGCCTCTGTCAGAATGGCGCGCATTTCCTCGGAGGTTAACGTATTGCTTAGGCCATCTGTGCAGAGGAGGAACAGGTCTCCCGGGTGCGGAGTCAGCCTGGCCGTTTCGATTTCGACGATTGCGCGGGACCCTAAGGCGCGGCTCATCACATGGCGGAACGGATGGACGCGCGCTTCCTCCGGTGTGAGGAGCCCTAACCGGACGTAGTCGTTAACCAGAGAGTGATCCTCTGTGAGGGGTCGCATCGATCCTTTTTGGTAGAGATAGGCGCGGCTGTCTCCGACAAAGCCGATAATAATTTCTTCCAGACCAGCAAGGAGTGCGACGGCGGTCGTCCCCATGCCAGAGAGATTTTCATTGTTGAGACCGGCATCGTGGATTTTCTGGTTGGCAAAGGCGAGCGCCCCTGACAGTCTGGCCTCTCCTTTTATGTCCGCGTCTGCCGAGACGGTATATTCCCAAATCGCATCAACGGCCATCTGGCTTGCGACCTCTCCCGCGGCCTGCCCTCCCATGCCGTCTGCGACGACATAAAGATGTAATTCTGGGAAAAGACCAAAACTGTCTTCATTGGTGCGTCGAAGGGAGCCGATGTCGGTAAAACCTGCTGAAGTAATTCTCATGCAGCGTTCTCTTTTCGTTGTAAGTGGGCACAGCGTTTTCGATGTGCGGCTGCGCTTAAGCCAGGGCAAGCCCCTGCTGTGACCTGTTGATAGGGGAATGCGCGTCTCTTTGGCTTGACAGAGTTCATTTTAGTGACATAGAGTGGGCAACTGCAAGGGTCCTGGATGAACATTGTCTATTTTGATTTGGAGACGCAAAAAAGCGCTGAAGAGGTCGGAGGGTGGGGAAACAAACACCTGATGAAAGTTTCTTTCGGCGTCACATACTCCTCCAGAGATGATATCTTTAGGGGGTATGAAGAAGGGGACATCTGCGCGCTTCTTTCTGAACTTTCTTCCGCGGATCGGGTGGTTGGCTATAATATCGTCGGTTTTGATTATCCGGTCTTGTCGGGTTATACCGATTTTGATTTCTCCCTGATCCCCACCCTCGACCTGATGGCCTCTCTTTATGCCACATTGGGATTTCGTCTTAAACTGGATGCCCTTGCGATGGCAACCTTGCAGTCGGGGAAATCCGGCGATGGGCTACAGGCGGTCCGTTGGTTTCGCGAAGGCAACCTCGCGAAGATCGCCCTCTATTGTCAGGAAGATGTCCGCATCACTCGGGACCTGCATTTATTTGGATGCAAAAATGGATTTGTATCCTATACCGATAAGGCGCAGCGTTTGGTTCAGGTGAAGGTTGACTGGTGATCCGCATGTCTATCCCGACGCGTCCGCGCAATCCCCAAAAATTCCCCTGTGGATACGGCCATCTGCGGTGATGAAAGAGAGAAGTGATTTCCTATCCCCATATTGACCCCGTTTTTTTACGCATTGGACCGTTGGCGTTGCGCTGGTATGGTCTGATGTATGCCCTTTCCTTTATTTCCGCGCTTTTTCTTATTAAGGTGGTCGCGGCCAGAAAAAAGTTGGCGATTACCCACGAGGCCATCTCTGACTTCATATTCTACGCGGCGATCGGGACGATTTTGGGAGGAAGATTAGGCTATGTCTTCATCTACGATCCCCTGTTTTATCTTAGCCATCCCCTTAAGGTTTTTGCCGTATGGGAGGGGGGGATGTCGTTTCACGGAGGATTGGCGGGTGTGATTGTCGCCGGCGCCCTCTTCTGCAAGAGGTATCGGTTTGCTTTCTATGAGATGGCGGATGTGGTTGTGGTGAGCGTTCCGATCGGTTTGGGCTTAGGAAGGATCGGAAACTTTATCAACGGAGAGCTCTTTGGCCGGCCGACCAACCTCCCCTGGTGCATGGTCTTCCCGCAAGGGGGAGACGCCTGCCGACATCCCTCCCAGATCTATCAGGCGGCCTTGGAAGGGGGGCTCTTGTTTGTCATCCTCTGGTTTCTATCTAAGCGGGATCTCCCACGCGGCGTTCTTTTCTGGTCTTTATCCTTGTTTTATGGACTTTTCCGATTTTGGGCGGAGTTTTTCCGACAGCCTGATCCGCAGATGGGGCTCCTTTGGGGCGCATTGACCATGGGGCAACTCTTGAGCCTTCCGATGTTGATGGTGGGAGGGTGTATGATTTGGCGCCTGTATCATCGCCGGTGAGGGATTAGCAGGCCGTTGAAAGGGTCGCGGACCCACAGTCCATCTGCTTACGTTTAGGTCCCTCGGAAATCCTCACGTACTTGATTCGTACGCTCCGGCTTCCTCGGTCCCTGCGGCCTCGCATCTGGAACTTTTTGAACAGCCTGCCCCTGAAAAAGGGTTTTTCAACATCCTAATAGACGACTCTTACCAGGAAAAGGCCCTGCGGCGGGGCGGTTGGCCCAGCCAGGGTGCGGTCTTTCGCTGCTAAAATAACCGGGATCTCTTCGCCAGCCCTCCTGCCGCGTCCGACCTCGACTAAGAATCCGACAATATTTCGAACCATATACTGCAAGAAGCGGCCGGCCTTCAACGTCATTTGAATCTGCTCCCCCTGTTTTCTAATTTCGATTTTTTTAAGATCCACACTGCAGTCTCCTCTTTCTTTTGCGGTTGCGCAAAACGACGTGAAATCATGGCTGCCCAGCAGCCGCTTTGCGGCAGATCGCATTTTCCTGATGTCCAGTGTGTGAGGCAGATGCCATGCCGTCTGTCGCAGGAAGGGAGATCGCCTCTTGCCGCAATATATAAAATATCTGTATGTTTTCTGCTTAGCGGAAAATCGGGCGTGAAAGGAAGGTAAAACCGAATGGGCGGAACAGATGGCGATGTCTTGGGGCAGAAGGGCATTTAGGCCGCGCACCCATGTTTGGGGCTTAAAGGAACGACTTGAGGTGAAATGGGCGACTTGTCCAGTGGCGTGAACCCCTGCGTCGGTTCTGCCTGCCCCGTGAATTCGCGTGGATGTCCCTGTCATCTTAAAGAGCGCCCTCTCCAATCTCCCTTGGACAGTTGAAAGCGATGTCTGGTTCTGCCATCCGTGATAATCCGTTCCGTCGTAGGCGATGGTCAACTTGATGACAGGCATGTTACGAACGCTTCTTTAAGGATTGGATATACCGTTCAATGCCGGCATAGAGGGCCTCGGCAATCCTTTGGCGATATTGGCGATTCTTTAACCTTCTCTCTTCGAGCGGGTTGCTTAAGAATGAAATCTCGGCCAGGATGGCCGGCATATTGGTTTTCGCCAGGACATAAAAGGGGGCCCGTTTGACACCGAGCGATACGGTCGCATATTTCCCTCCCAGCTTTTCGATGAAGGCCTTTTCAATCAGGTGTGCAAGTTCGAGCGACGCGTTGAGATTGTACTCTTTCTCCAAATCACTTAGTATCATTTCCTGAAAGTCCGCTTTTCCCCCATCGGTGGTGGCGTTTTCGCGCGCGGCGGTGGCGATGGCATGTTCATCGGTCGCAACGCCAAGCAGATAAATTTCAATCCCCTGCATGCTTCTTTTCGGGTGGGCGTTGGCATGAACCGAGACGAAAAGATCGGCCTTTCTCCCATTCGCAAGAAGCGTCCGCTCTTCCAGGGAGAGAAAGATATCTTTTTCACGCGTCATCATGACCTGTTTTTTTAGTTTCCGGACGATGAGATCTTTTAGTCGAAGCGAGACATCAAGGACGACCTCTTTTTCCGTTAAGCCGCTTTTTCCGATGGTTCCGGAATCGTCTCCTCCGTGACCCGGGTCAATCACAATCGTTCGGATGCGATAGACTGGAGGAGGCGGGGGCTTTGGAATGACATGGGCGCGGCCTTCTTTCTTGGGCGCGAGGTTGGATGGAAAGGCATCAATAATAAGGCGGTCCGGGTCGCTAATCGGGCTAATTTTATAAAAATCAATGTTTTTAAAAGTGAGTATGATGTCAATTGTCGCCTTTTTCTGTCTGACCTCTATTTTCTTTAAAAGGCCCGATTTAACCGCGATGCCCCTGTTTTTCTGGAGGAGTTCTCCCAAGATGACATTGGAAAGGTGAATGGATAGGGCTTGCAAGTCAGATGAGCGAGTGGTTTTGTAGGTAGCGGGTTGGTTTAAATCAAAGACGATCCTTGTGTGATCCGGATAGGCATGGTGTCGGATATTGATCAGGGTGGCGGGTTTGTCTTTCGCGGATGCGCCTGCCGGCATAGAGAGGAGAAGATGTATAAGAAGGATAATGGCAAGTGGTCGGAAGGGGCTTCCTGTCGGTTGCATGAGATCAGTGCAGGGTCTGATTTATCTTTTGTGACTCGGTTGGGAGATGTTGTGGTAGGTCTATTACCGTCTTTGGAGGTGATGCTAAAGGTGGACTTTCAAAGCCCGCCTCTTTAAATTGGACCGCCAACTTTTCATTTTTTGGATCAAGCTGTAAGGAATGGTTCCATGCCTCACGGGCCAGGTCCCGTTCGTTGACCTGAAGGTAGACCTCTCCCAGGTGTTCATGGATAACCGGGTCTTCTGGCGCCAGAGAGACGGCCCTTTTAAGCGTGGTCAACGCGTCTTGAATCATCCCCTTTTTGTAAAAGGCCCAGCCAAGACTGTCTACAAAATATCCATCGTCCGGTCGGACAATCAACGCGCGTTTAATCATCACAACGGCGTCATCAAGCCGCATTCCTTTTTCCACAAAGGTATAACCGAGGTAATTGAGGGCGTCCGCGTGATTGGCGTCAAGTTGAATGGTCTTCTCCATTTCCTCGACGACGTCCTCGAACCGACTCAATTTATCATAGGTTGCGCCAAGATGAAAATGAAGGTCTGGGTGGTTTGCCCCCTGGTCAATCCCCTCGATCAAAGCTTGCGCCGCCTCTTCATATCGTTTTAAGTGATGTAAAACCCGTCCGGTGAAAATATAGGCTTGCGGTTTTTTGGGATCGCTTTTCTTCGCCAAGGCCCCTTGCGCTAACGCCTCTTCGGTATTGTTCAACTTATAGTAATAGAGGGCGCCCAACCTAAGCCGAATATCATAGGCATGCTCTCCATCTAACATGGTTTGATATATTGCAATCGCCTTGTCGTATTCGTTGTTTTCTTCGTATAGGGAGGCAAGATAGCGTTGTAAATGCCTGTCTCCCGGCTTCGCGTAAATGACCGGCAACAGTTTTTCAATTGCGTGGGCGTACGCTTTCTTCTCTACCCAGATCAACACGCTCTGCAGGGGAATGTTGAGGTTGAGAGGCTCATATTTCGCGAAGTCATCCAACTGTGTTAATGCCTCATCCCAGGACTTATCTCGGATGAGCAATGAGATTAGCTTCGTGGCCGCTTCTTTATTTCCGGGATAAATTTCATCAAGAATATGCCGATAGACATTCTTTGCTTCGTCGGATTTTCCCTGCGTTTCATAAAGGGCAGCGATCTCAAGATGAAGATGCACGTTACGGGGATTAAGCGTTAAGGCGTCTAGAAAATAGGCCAACCCTTTTTCGGGCGAATTGTTTTCAATGGCCATCTTGCCAAGATAGTAATAACCGAGCGAGCCATTTAGATGAAGGGCAATTGCCTGTTTTATGATTGCCTCGGCCTTTTCGAGGTTCTTTTCTAGAGAAAAAACCTCCGCAAGTTTAAAGTAGGCCTCCGCGTTTTGCGGCTCAATTTTAATGATCTGTCCGTAGATTCCTTTCGCATCTTCCGCCTTTCCGTAGGCTACGAGGATCTCTCCAATGAGGTGCAAGGTCTTTATATCATGCGGGGCGAGTCTCTTTGCCGACTCTGCATAACGAAGCGCATTGTCCAGTTTTCCCAGACTCATGGAGATTGACGCGATGCGGTTTAGAAGGAAGAGGGAATGAGGGTCTGCGTTCAGCGCAGATAGGTACGCTTTGAGGGCGGCAGGCGCATCGTCCGCCTCTTCATATTGAAGTCCTAACAACGTGTAATAATAGGCGTCTTGCGAAGGGGTGGACCGTTCATCTTTGGAGGGGGTATCACTAATGACTGGTTTTAGGATAACGCAGGAAACCAGCGAAGGGAAAAAGACCACTACAAGGACGAAAAAACTAGAGGCCCTGAAAGAAACACTTCCTAAAGAGGTTTTAATGTTTTAGCTCCTTTACCTCTTTGTCCTTTTCTAATTTTTCGGGGGATATGTCAATCGGATCGGGTTCGGACAGCCCTTTTTTGAACCCTCGAATTGCTTTCCCGAGGCCGATTCCAATTTCAGGCAGCTTTCCAGCGCCAAAAATAATCAACGCGATGACCAGTATCACAATTAACTCCGGCATTCCAATACCAAACATGGGAGATATCCTTTTTTTTAAGTTGGTTTATTTATGACAGTCCCGTTGCAACGCACTTTGGGGGAAATTATAGGAAGAATTCATGGTTGTGTCAAATTTGATTTTGGGGCGATGCTTTTGACTCTTGTTGTTTCCGCTGTGGGAATGAAAAGACTGGGAAAATGAGTCGGGGCTGGTATCGATGTACAGGTTGTGATCATCAGCGCTCTGTTATGACTATGACAAAAAACGTCAAAGTCCCAGTATGGGCTAGTAACAATTTTTGTCTATTAGGTTCTATTATGTTAGATGGATGAATAGAAAAGGATAGGTCTAACTTATTGTAGATACAGACTAATCTAAGTTATACCCTATATATGGCATAAGTATTGCTAAATTTTATGTACATGTGTAAATTTAATTAAAATTAGACAGGGGGGGAGGCACAATGAGAAAAGCAGAAAGCGGGTTTACGTTAGTAGAGTTGATGGTCGTTATTGCAATCCTTGGTGTTTTGGC
>CAYJWQ010000048.1:0-1114 GCA_964373895.1 uncultured Nitrospirota bacterium | reverse complement strand
TAAAATCCAATATTTAACCTAGCTGTATAGAGCGGGATTTTAGAAAAATCGGCCTCCGCCACGAAATTCAGTATGGCAAGTGAGGCTTTTATCCCGACAAAGGTCTTTGTTAAGTTAAAGCGCTCTTGCTCAATCAGAGGGAGCAGAGTCTCCTTGCTTGCCACCGATACCAATCCTGCCCCCGCATAGGGGGTGACAAAGGCGAATCCCTTGCTGATTGAGACGTCGGCCCCGATTGTTTCCAAGTCAAGGCCCGGCACCCCCGACAATTTTGTGTAAGACCCCCTAATCGCAATGGCGGGAAGGGCCAGATTCCCGGAGATGAAGGCCCATTTTATCTCACCGCCCACGAGGGAAATGTTGGATCGGGGGACGTTGGCGTAAATGGCCCCGATATCAAATCCAAAGGGGAGCCCCTTCTGGACATGCAATTTTGGGATGAAAAGATAGTCAGGGGGGCTGGTGGTGACCTTTGTCCAAAAAGATTGATCTTCCCGAATATCGGCGGCTGTGACCTCCACGCCGATGTCGAACCCTAAAATGCCAAGCGATTCTGCCGGCGCCGCCGGAAGATAACTGATTGCAAGGCCCAAGTCGGCGCTTAAGTCCCTAAATTCTTGCTGGCTGGTAAGCGTGGCTATATTGATATTGGCATCTCCGGCCCATGCGGGCGTGCCTATCAGGAATAAACTGAAGATGATCCATAACGTCTTCTGCCTTATGACCCGTATGATATTGAGCATTTTCTTCTCCTTCCCTCCTTGATGTGAGTGTGGAATCCGGATGATTTTTCTATTCTGTGAACGCTGTTTGCTATGGTGGTCGCGATGTAGGCTATCATTCCCTCCGGGATCGTCAGCGATACGTCTATGAAAGTGCTCGTAAAAACACTCCGCGGAACCATGCTTTTATTCAGATTCTGCAGTGACCCCAACCTGTCCGTCTTTTTTCCGTCTTTTTTCTTGACAAGCTAAGAAACAGAGAATACAATGCGAAGTTTATCTGGGTTGCTTTGCCTCTTTCCCCCTCTTAAACTTAAAATTAAAGAAGTTTCTGTCCGAGTTGAAGGTGCTTATAGCATGGTTTCTTTTTCCTGTAAAGGGGTAACGCTGGC
>CAYJWQ010000047.1:1706-14195 GCA_964373895.1 uncultured Nitrospirota bacterium | reverse complement strand
GGATGGCGAACTTGCCCAGGTCGCTGACGATCCACTTGCGCCCCAGCTTTTCGGCCACGGCCGCCGTGGTGCCGGAGCCGCAGAAGAAGTCGGCAATAAGATCGCCTTCGTTGGACGAGGCTTGGATGATGCGGTTTAAGAGGGCTTCGGACTTTTCAGTTGGATATTTGTTCTGAAAAGAATAGCCCGTTAAATCAGACCAGTTTGTCCCTAAGACTTCAAAATCTTTGGTAACAAGATATTCTGGCTTTCCTGTTCCTGGGTTTGCTCTCAATATGCCATCTTTGATTGCCTGCTGTGATCTCTCAAAAGACCATCTCCAATGATTTCCTTGACGCGGTTTGAATCCAAACAAATCATAATCCATTCCAGTTCTTGGTTCTGATGCTTCAAAACTATGCCATCTTGGTTCTTTTTCAGATTCAGTTTTCGGTAGATCAATTCTATTTTTAGCAGTTTTGGAAAAGAACAGAATATTATCCAAATCAATGTTTAAGGAATTAGCCTTTTCATATTCATTTACATTTTTCTTTATCCTGCTAACGAAGATTTCATTTCTAAAATTATCATTCCCGAATATTTCATTCATTATCAACCTGATAAACGAATTAACTCGATAGTCGCAATGCACATAAATACTCCCATCCTCGGCCAGCAAATCCCGCATCAGCACCAGCCGCTCGTAGATCATGGCGATGAAGGAATCCGCGCCCTTGCCCCAGGTGTCGCGGTAGGCGATCTCTTCCAGGATGTTGGGCTTCTTGGTGAAGGTGTCGCCGCCGATTTCGATGTCCATTGAAAAATCCGCGCCCACGTCAAAGGGCGGGTCTATGTAAATCAGCTTGAGGCCGCCCTGTTTTTCAATCTCCTCACGCAGGGGGCCGTTCTTCAGCGACGAGAGAATCAGCTTGTTGTCGCCCCAGATGAGTTTGTTCGTCCAGCCCTTGAGTTGGCGGCCACGGGCATCGGTGGCAAACATGTCCATCTGCAACGCCGTCTCTTCTGGCCTTTCGGCGCGGGGCTCATCCACCTGCTCGATGACCTGAAAGGGCAGCACGATGCTGCTGACCTCGTTAGTCTTGCCGTTCCATACCAACTCCACCTCGCGTTTGTCCTCGAACAGCAGAAAGCGAAACTTGTCCGGCAGCGGCTTATCGGCTTCGATATAGCGAATGATCTCTTGTTGTTCTTGTTCAGTCAGTCGCGACATGAAACTTCTCTTTTTCTCGATGTCCTACCTATCATGTGTGGCAAGGTGCCACTTCTGGAGTTGATCATACTCCTGTGCCTCGTCCTCCGTTAAGTCGCTTAGGGCCAAGGATGGGACCATCCGCTTGCCGATTTCACGGATAGCATCCATCAGTTCAGCCTGATCGAACAATTGTCGGCCTTGCAAGAGCACTTCTATGGGACCATTGAATTCCTCAGGTGAAATACCAGCAAAAAGAGGAATCACCAACTGGTCACGAGCCCAGCCGGTAGCAGTTTCCCACGAACACCATGGCGAAGTCTTCGAGAACGGGGTGCAGATCGAAACTATTGCGCTGGCCCGGAGAAGACTTTCTCTGATCATCTTCCGCGTAGGGTCGTCTCCGGCTTTGATGTCTCGCTTCGCAACAAAAATGGGAATGCCTAATCCAAGGCGCTTTTCCAACAATGTTTTCAAGAATTCTGCAATGCACAATTCTCTTTTATCGTACGATATGAAGACACATCCGATCGGTAATGGGAACAATTGAATGAACCGAGAGATAAGGTTATCCAGCACCTCTTTAGAGGATGTCGAAACGGTTAACGTGGCATCTCCCAAACCTGGCCTATAAATGAAAGACCTATTCCCTGGTGGGTTCGGCAAAAGACTGTTGAATTCGACTTGGTAAGTAATATGGTTTTGGTAAGCGTCTCCAAGTTCTTCCAGTGATTGTGCTTCATGGGTTGCCCCGTCTTTCTCTTGCCACCTTGCGAAGATATGCCCAATGGCGTCAGGATACTTAGGCAGGGACCGTTTGCCCGGGCCGAAACATACATCGAAAAAGCTCTCGAGTACTGACCATTCCAGCGGCGCGTCAATCCTTCCTCGCAATGTTCGGCTATACGTGGTTTCTGCCATTAATCCAACAGCAATCCCTGAAGCGAAGCGTCTGCCGGTTTTTCGGCGCGCGGCTCGTCAACCTGCTCGATGACCTGAAAGGGCAGCACGATGCTGCTGACCTCGCTGCTCTTGCCGTTCCAGACTAATTCCACCTCGCGCTTGTCCTCAAACAGCAGAAAGCGAAACTTATCCGGCAACGGTTTGTCCGCCGAAAGATATCGGGTGATCTCCTGTTGTTCCTGTTCAGTCAATCGCGGCATGGAAAGACGCTTCTTCTCGGTGCCCTACCCGGAGTTAAGGCGAGGGGCGCGATGGAAAACATAACAGAGAAGTAACACGCAAAAACCCTCGTGTAATCGACTAAAACTCTTACCTTCTGCTTTTTACGAGTCCTATCTCTGACTCTTTAAGCGCTTTTAACTGGTCGCGAATCTTGGCCGCCCGCTCGAATTCCAAACGTTTTGCCGCATCTTTCATCTTATGTTCAAGATCGTGGATCAAGAGGGGAAGATCACTTTCCGGTATGCCCGTATCAGACTCAAACCCATAGGGCGCCCTCTCTTCCGCCACAAGCGAAACCGCGTTATAATCCGCGGCCACCATCAACCGCAGCGCCTCCGGAATCCCTTTTCGGATCGATTCCGGGGTAATGCCGTTGCGTAGGTTGTATGCCTCCTGAATCTTTCTGCGGCGATCGGTCTCATCCATCATTGTCCGCATCGATTGTGTGACGACATCGGCGTAGAGGATCACCTGTCCCCTGATGTGTCTCGCCGCCCGGCCAGCCGTCTGAATAAGAGAGCGGTGAGACCGCAGGAAACCCTCCTTATCGGCGTCAAGAATTGCAACCAACGACACCTCCGGCAGGTCCAACCCTTCCCGCAGCAGGTTAATCCCGATCAGGACATCGAAGGCCCCAAGCCGCAGATCCCGGATAATCTCCGTCCTTTCTAAGGTCTTAATGTCGGAATGAAGGTAACGAACCTTCAACCCCACCTCCCGGTAATATTCGGTCAGGTCCTCCGCCATTCTTTTTGTCAATGTCGTCACCAGAACCCGCTCCGACCGCGCAACCCGGTGACGAATTTCTTCCAACAGATCATCCACCTGTCCCCTGGCAGGCCGAACAACCGCCTCGGGGTCCATCAATCCTGTCGGACGAATGACCTGTTCCACCACGCAGCCCGCGCCCTTTGCCAGTTCGTAAGGGCCAGGGGTGGCCGACACATAAATAACCTTTCTGGCAAACTGCTCGAACTCCTCAAAGGTGAGGGGGCGATTGTCAAAGGCGGAGGGAAGACGGAAACCATGCTCCACCAGATTTACCTTGCGGGAATGATCGCCTGCATACATCCCTCCAATCTGCGGGACGGTTCCATGACTCTCATCAATAATCAAAAGAAAATCTTTTTGGAAATAATCAAGCAGCGTGGGGGGAGGGGCGCCGGGGGGTCGTCCAGAGAGATGACGGGAATAATTCTCGATCCCCTGACAGTAACCGATCTCCCGTATCATCTCAAGGTCAAATGCCGTCCTTTGTTCAATCCGTTGCGCCTCCAGGAGCATCTTGCGTTCACCGAAATATGCGATCCGCTCTGTTAGTTCAGCTTCAATGCCAGACAGGGCTTTTTCCATGCGTTCCTTCGGGATCACATAATGGCTCCCCGGATAGATCGCAACCTTGGGGAGGCGGGTCAAAATCGTCCCCAATAGGGGGTCCACCTCATAAATCGCCTCAATAAAATCGCCAAAAAACTCCACCCGGATACAACGGTCCTCCGACGAGGCCGGAAAAATCTCGATGACATCCCCGCGGACCCTGAATGTCCCCCTGTAGAAATCAAAGTCATTTCGGGTATATTGTATCTCCACCAATTTCTTGAGAACAAAATCCCGCTCTACCTCTCTTCCCGCTTCCAGGTAGACCATCATCCCCTGATAGGCCTCCGGCGAACCGAGTCCATAGATACACGAAACAGAGGCGACAATGATAATATCGTTTCGTTCTAAGAGGGAGGAGGTCGCGGAATGCCGCATCCGGTCAATGGCGTCATTGATCGACGCATCTTTCTCAATATAGGTGTCGGTGTGGGGAATATAGGCCTCCGGCTGATAGTAATCGTAATAGCTGACAAAATATTCCACGGCATTTTCAGGGAAAAAGGAACGGAACTCCTGATAAAGCTGCGCGGCCAGCGTTTTATTGTGCGCAATAACCAACGTCGGCCTCTGGCACCGCTCGATCAGATTCGCAAGGGTAAACGTCTTTCCAGAACCGGTTACCCCCAGCAGGACCTGATGGGGAGAGCCGGATTGCACACCTTCCGACAGGGCGTCAATGGCATGCAACTGATCCCCTTTTGGGGTAAAATCGGAATGGAGCTTAAAGGGCGGCATAGATGTTGTGCCTGATGGGTGAGGGTCTTAAGGCCTCGCTACACGGATTCTCCCAAAAGGGCCTCCGCAAACGCCTCAATATTAAAAGGGATCAGGTCCTCCACCCCTTCTCCCACACCAACATGGGTTACCGGAACCGAAAGGGCCTCCACAATCGGGACAACCACCCCTCCCTTGGCCGTGCTGTCCAATTTCGTCAGAATAATTCCCGTCACCCCGATTGCCTCATGAAACAGCCGCCCCTGGGATATGGCATTTTGTCCTGTCGTGGCATCGAGTATTAAAATCCTTTCATGTGGGGCGCCTGGAATCGCCTTGGCAATCACCCGTTTCATTTTTTTTAACTCTTCCATTAAATTGTATTTCGTTTGAAGCCTTCCCGCCGTATCGATGAAAAGGTAATCGACCTTTCTCGCGCAGGCCGCCTGGGCCGCGTCAAATGCAACTGCCGATGGATCGGCCCCCGCCTGATGACAAATCAGATCCGCACCCACGCGGCCCCCCCAGATGGATAGTTGTTCGATCGCGCCGGCGCGAAAAGTATCCGATGCCGCCAGGAGAACCTTTTTCCCCTCTTTTTTTAATTGATAGGCCCGCTTTGCGATGGTCGTGGTTTTTCCCACACCGTTGACCCCCATAAAAAGGGCCACGACGGGGGGAGAGGAGGGTATCTGCTGTGAGACACCTTTTTCCAAGATCGTGACAATATACGACTTTAACCTCTTCTTTAAAGAAACTAAATCCGAAACTTCCTTGCGCCCAATCGACGCCTTCAATCCCTCGATTAATCGCCCGGTCACCTCCACGCCCAAATCGGATTCGATGAGAAGCCCCTCCAGATGATCAAGCGTTTTACCATCCAGCGTCGCGCGATCGAGAAATAACGCCTCCAAACCGGAAGAGAGCCTCTGCCGTGTCTTGGCGAGACCCCTGCCAATCTTATCCCATAAACCCATCACAACCTGTACTGTTAGGAAGAGGAGCGTTCAGCGCGTTCAACAATATTCCCTCTTGTCGTCTCATCCGTCTTGCTTCAACGGCAGACCGTTCATGATCATATCCCATCAGGTGAAGGATTCCATGAATCAAAAGAATCCGTATCTGTTCTTGAAAAGGCCTTCCAGCGGTCCTTGCGTCTCTTGCGGCTGTCTCCACAGAAATCATCACATCGCCGAGAAATGTCGGATGGAGATTCCCTCCAATCCCCTCGCGCATCGGGAACGCCAGCACATCGGTCGGCTTATCGTGATTCCGATACGCCCGATTATACGTCCGAATCCGCCGATCGCTTACAAAAATGATCCCCAATTCTCCATCTTCACACCCTTGCAAAGATAAAATTTGACGCCCCCATCGCAAGAGCTGTCGCCGGTTCACCCTTTCTTTTTTCTGCCTGTTTTGGATTGAAATCGGCACCGTTCTTTACAACAATATCTCTGATAAGCCAAACCGGTTCAACAACCTATCGGGTTGTTGAAAAACCCGTTTCATCGGCAGGGTGTTCAAAAAGATCCAGATGCGAGGCCGCAGGAGACGAGGAGCGCGTAACGTACTTTGAAGGCACGTGAGGAGCTCCGAGGAACCGAGAACGAAGCAGGTGGACTTTTTCAACAGCCTGATATTTATTTCCTCTTTTTCCTTCCATACCGCTCGTAGGCCTTTACAATTTCCTGTACCAAACGGTGCCGGACAATATCCTTTTCCGTAAAATAAACGAATTTGATCCCGGAGATCTCTGCTAAAATATCCTGTATTTCGATCAGGCCGGAAATCCGTTCTTTCGGAAGGTCCACCTGGGTAATATCCCCGGTAATCACCGCCTTTGAGCGGAAACCGAGACGCGTGAGAAACATCTTCATCTGTTCCGAGGTCGCGTTTTGGGCCTCATCGAGAATAATGAAGGCATCGTTCAATGTTCGACCACGCATAAAAGCGAGTGGCGCGATCTCGACATCCCCGAGTTCCAGAAGCCGTTTCGCCTTCTCCACCTCCATCATATCGTAGAGGGCATCATACAGGGGACGAAGATACGGGCTCACCTTCTCAACGATGTCCCCCGGGAGAAAACCAAGTCGTTCGCCCGCCTCAACCGCAGGCCGGGTGAAAACAATCCGGCTGACCTCCTTTCTTAAAAAAAAGGAGACCGCCATCGCCATCGCCAGATAGGTTTTTCCCGTTCCTGCAGGGCCGATCCCCACCACAATGTCGTGCGTCTTTATACTATCAAGGTATTCCTTCTGGGCGGCCGACTTCGGAATAATCGGATTTCTCCTCCCCGATACGGGAACCGACGTCTGAACAACCTCGTCAACAGAAAGGGAGGATCCCCGCCTTTCCAAAGATCGGAGGGCGCCGCTCACCTCTTCCGTCGTCAGCGGAAACCCCTCCTTCACCAAGGAGGCCAAGTCAAAGATCGCCTCTTCGGCCCGTTGAACGCACGCTCTGTCCCCCTGGATCATAATCTCTTCCCCACGGGCCGTCAGTCTCACGCCGTAAGCGCGCTCAACCATTCTAAGGTGCCGATCATGCGTCCCGAAAAGAGAGGGCGTATCCGTCCCTTCCGGCAGAATAAGTTTTTGGATCAAAGGTTTTTTCAATAGGTTCTTTTATCCTTATCGGTCGAAAAACCTCTCCTCCAGGATGATAGGATTCAAGAGGCCATTACTTGCTGAAAATCTATCAGGAGATGGAAATCCTCTTGCTTAAAAATTCCCCTGGGAAAAGAGCAACAGGAAAATCATCATGAAGACCACCCACAAAAAGAGCCGGAATTTCACCCACCTTGAATAAGTTTGTCCGACCGTATGATCACTTTTGCGAAGGCGAGCGGCCCTTCTTCTCCCATAATAGGCCATTGGAACCTCTCTCCATAACAGGAGGCCACACATGCCCTTCCCCTATATATAAATTAGCGCTTAAAGTATAACACGATTATTCCCTCTTGCCTCTGTCAGACCGTTAAAGAACTATTGCCATTGCCATGTTCCTCTCAACGGGATTAAAGGAGGAAAGGCAATCGGACCTGTAAAATTTGCCGCCTTATAGTCACTGTTGTACCAAACTTTTAATTCATTTGTGCCAGTGATCTTAATATTGTCAGCAACCACCGCGCCATAAACAGAAAAACTGCGGTTTACATCGATATCCCCCTTCACATAAAAGAATCCGTCAAGATTCACCGGGGACGTGGATGCGGCGCAATTCGGCGATGAAACAACCTTCCCCACCTGATCCGCGCCAGAAAGGTTGATATCCCGTGAGAAGTAAAAATAGCCTTTATAATGACCTATCGCGATCGAGATCGGCGATGGTTTGCTCTCTGAAGAAATATCAATCATCACCAGCCCATAATCTTTGTTGGAGTCATTAAAAATATCGTCAAATTTCTTCCCGGTGTCTGTGCCATTCTTTTTTAACGTGCCGGTTTGCGTGACCAGATAATAGCTTCCGTATCTTTTTATAAAGTCGGACAGGTCGGCCCACTCCACTGGAACCTGCGGGTCGATCGGTGCCGGATTGCATTCTTCAGATTTCGTGCCTGTGCCTGTCACTGTTCCTACCACACCCTGGGAAATCGGTTTTAACGGACGAACCAGCTCCACCTTGACCGTCACCTTCGCGCCATTCTCTTTTTGCGCCGTGGCTTCGGCCATGCAAATTCCCCTTGAATGAGACGACTTATAAAAATGGAGGTCCGACATTGTCCCCATTTCTTTCAAGTCGGAAAACTGACTTTTGAGAGAACCGGCTGAAACCGAATAATCGGGGGTATCTTTTGTCTTCGCACAGGGGGTGGGGGGATAGACTTTTAATTTTGAAAAAAAACTTTCATCCGGTGATTGGATCGGGTTCCGTACCCACGAGAGGGCCTTTTCCACGCCTGATTCCGCAAGCGACGTTACAGAAAGCGTATCAGCAGAGTAATTTGCAATATGCAGCTCTGTCGTCGAAACCTGAAAGGCCAGGAATCCGAGGGAAAAACTAAGTATTAGGATCAATATCGCGACAAACATGGCCATCCCGTCTTGACGCCGAAGATACCGCACTACATATTCCTCAACCATAGTTCGGAGACCATCATACGGGTTCCATGCCCCGTCTCGGGAGAACAAACCTGAAGAGCGTCGGAGGTAGCGATGGACACCGTCTCGGGATAGGGACGATTTGTCTGGGTACAGACCGTTATGACCACCTTTCTAATCATTACCCGCAGCTCTGGTTTTGAAAGGTCGGTCAATCCCTTTTCATTCTCGTCAAAGTAGGTCAACTTAAAATAGACCACGTTTTCTGCCACAGCCTGGCCTCCGCCGCCGTCATCTCGATACAAAGTGTAAGGGGGCTTTTCCAAATTGCAGGAACTTTTCCCCGTTTTCCCCACCCATTCATAACGAATATCCTCCTCCGTATCAGAGCCGCTATTTAATGTCCCACTACCATCCATATCCGCCAGATAGTGGAAAACGGTTGGCGTTGCCTCTAAAACCTTCTCCGCGGGATAAGTACCGTCCTTACAATTCACGTTACTTGTGTTTTTTGTCTTTTTATCAGGATTCGGTTCATCGGTAGGAAAAACAACCCCCTTCGGATCTAATCCCGCAAAACTCATCTCCCGAGAAATCAGATCCACCGCCACCCGCGCCTGTTGCTGCATCTCCGCAACCGCCTCTTGTACCTGATAATTTCTATAAAATTTCTCCAACAGCTCGTAGGAGGCGCTGGCCACGATGAACATAATGGCGATACTGACCACCAGTTCAACGAAGGTCATCCCGTTTGGGTTTTGAATCTGTTTCTTCATCTCTGGCGAGCGGATGCAGGTTTTCAGCACCCCATCAGAACCCTTATGTGTCGCTTCTATGTCATTTTCGCAGAAGTTTCGGACAGAGAACAGCCCCTTTCCCCAGCGAGCGGAACGAGCGTTGAAGGGGAGGCTCCCATCCGGCTTTGCCGGTGGGAGGGGGCGACGATAGCCCCTTCTAATAGAAAACAAATCTTTTTAATAAAAGCGTTTTCGGTTGTCCTTCAGCTCCCCACGTCATTGTGACGCTGACCGTCCGAATGGCACACGTATTGTCACAGGTAACACTCCATTCCCGCTTCATGCCAGAGACAGGGTCATCATGCCCACCTGTCACGAGCGTGGGATTTAATAATACGAGCGATGTCATCTTGTTTTTGGCAAACTGCCCTGCCATGGTCCTTTGATTGCCGACCTGCAGGGCGGCAAGGCCCGTTCCAAAAAGTCCTGCGCAGGCCAGGATCCCCACAGATAAAATAAACAGGGCGACCATCACCTCAACAACGGAAAAACCGTTATTCCCAGTCTTTTTTATTTTCATTCCAGTAAAACGCCTTGACACGTCCGGTAGAGTTGACCGTAATGGCCCTGGTTTCATTGCCAGGCGGGATATTGGTTAAATAAACGGTCCCAAACTTTTTGATAACTCCATTTGGTTTAAATGTCGCCTTGCCCCCATCGAAGCTGACGCCATCAGCCGGGGGCGTCCAATCTTTTTTCTTGGGACTGGTCGATTGTGTAACGTTGCTGGACAGTCCGAATCTCACATACTTAGGCAACACGTACGTCCCTGAGGAAAATGTGATGGTTTCGTCTCTCCCTTTCGTAATCGCCGTCTGGCGGGCGAACCTCAAATCAGAGACCACCTTTAACGCAGCATGGCGCAGATTATCATGAGGCATCTGCGCGACGAAATTCATTGTGCCGATAGCGATCACAACCCCCACGATGGCCACCACCATCATGAGCTCAACCAGGGTATAACCCCGCATGGAGAACACCTTGCCCCGGAGCGCCCTTTCCAAACGCTTAGCATGAATCCATCTTTTCAAGTCCGTAGCGCTTAACCTTGGTTAACAATGTCTTGTAGCTGACTTTCAGTTTCCTGGCCGCCAGCGTTTTGTTCCCACCCGTCTCCTCAAGAACCCTGGCGATCATTCTCGACTCCACTATCCGGCTGGCCTGGCTACTGACATAATGGAGTGTCCCTTCCATTGGAATATCCCTAAAAGAAATCCCGGACGGAATCTTTCTCCTCAAACCAAGATGATCGGGATGGAGGACATTCCCATCGCAGAGAATCATTGCCCGCTCGATACTATTCTGCAATTCCCGGACGTTCCCAGGCCAGGAGTAGGCGGTCAGCAGCGCCGACGCCTCGGCCGAGACGGCCTTGACCCCGCGTTTCATCTCCTTTGCGTAATGCGCGATAAAATGATCGACCAGGGCAGGGATATCCTCCTTACGCTCCCGAAGAGGCGGGATCGTGACAGGGAACACATTCAACCGGTAATAGAGGTCTTCCCTAAACGATTTTTGCTGTATCGATTGCGTCAGATTTTGGTTAGTCGCCACCACCACGCGGACATCCATTTTAACTTTGGTGGTCCCTCCCACACGCATCATCTCATGTTCTTCTAAAACCCGCAGCAGCTTCGCCTGCAACGAAAGGTCCATATTGCCAATCTCATCCAGAAAAATGGTTCCCTTGTCGGCCAGCTCAAATTTTCCAATTTTTTTCTCAACCGCTCCGGTAAACGCGCCGCGTTCATGGCCAAAGAGCTCGCTTTCTAAGAGCCCGCGCGGAATAGCCGCACAATTAATGGCAACCATCGGTTTGTCCTGGCGGGGGCTAAGCATATGCACCGCGCGGGCGAACAATTCCTTGCCTGTCCCGCTTTCACCGGTCAGCAAGACCGTTGTTTTGCCCGATGCCACCTTTCGTATTTGCTCCACGGCGGAGAGCATGACGGGCGCCTTTCCAATAATAACGGGAGCCCCCAATTGATGAATCAGGGCCTCTTTTAATATGATATTCTCCGTCACCAATCGCTGCCGATCCAATGCCTTTTTAATCTGCAAGATCAGATGGTCGGGATCAAACGGTTTTGTCATAAAATCATACGCCCCTTCCTTAACCGCCTTAACCGCCGTCTCAATGGTTCCGTACGCCGTCATGAGTATCACGGGAAGATTCGGTTTCTGTTCTTTAACGGCATGAAGAATGTCGAGACCGCTCTTATGAGGCAGTTTTAGATCGGTGACCACCAGGTCCATCTTCTCTTCGCGAATCTTTGCAATCCCTTCGCGTCCATCTTTCGCTAAAATGACCTGATATCCCTCCCCCTGCAACGTCTGCGATAACATCTGCCCTAAACTTTCCATGTCCTCGATGACCAGAATGGTCTCCATTGCCAGCGCCTCAAAACCTCTACCCTAGAGCGGAGGGGAGATGAAGGGTAAAAGTCGTTCCGGTCCCTTCCAGGCTCTCAACCGACACCCGGCCGCCATGCGAAAAGATAATTTTCTGAACCAGGGGAAGGCCCAACCCTGTCCCTTTTTCTTTAGTGGTAAAAAATGGGAGGAAAATTTTATCAAGATGGTCTTTCGATATGCCAGGACCGGTATCTGATATTTTGATCTCAACTATGTTATCGGGACGGACCACCGAGCTGATATCGATTGTCCCCTCCCCCTGCATCGCCTCCAACGCATTCTGAATGATATTGGAGATGGCCTGTTGCATCAGAAGCGGATCGACCGACGCCTTCAGGCCTTCAGCAAAAGAGGCCGACCACCGGATATGGGGATAGGCGCCCGTTGCAATAAACTGCTCCATCAGGCCGGCAAGGAGGGAGTCCATTAAGACGGCCACCCGTTGAACGGTGGTTCTTTTCGCATAAGAAAGGATCTCGGTAATAAGACGATCCATCGAGGAGAGCTCCTGATTGATCGTCTTAATCATCGCCTGCCCCGGATGATCAGAATCTATGTTTTTGGAGAGAAGTCGGGACAATCCCAAGATCGTCCCCATGTAATTGCGAAATTCGTGGGCAATCCATGCAGACAGCTCTCCCATGACCGTCAACCGTTTTGACAACTCCACCTGATCTTGCAACCGCTTCATCTCTGTCAGGTCTGTAAAAACCAAAGCCGCCCCAATAATCTTGTTTCGATGATCTCGAAGCAACGAGGTATTCAT
>CAYJWQ010000047.1:0-1606 GCA_964373895.1 uncultured Nitrospirota bacterium | reverse complement strand
AACGGAATGGGGTCCTCCCGCCGTCTCTTGCGAAGAAAGATCAGGGAAAGACCGGTGACTGATCCTGCCAACGCGGCAAGGAACATACTCAATAACATCTCTTGCCAGCCGAGAAACGCCCCGATCATGGCAATCAGTTTAATATCCCCTCCGCCCATCCCTTCTTTCTTTAAGAACCGCTCGGACAAAATCGCCACGAGATAGAAAAGCCCTCCGCCCAGCAAAAGCCCCATCAGCGCATTTACCGCGCCGGCGGGGAGAACGGTCGATGATGCAACCAGGCCGCAGATCATTCCGGGAAGGGTAATGGCATCGGGCACAATCTGATGGGAAAAGTCAATAAATGTCACTGCGATCAGAGAAGAAAAAAAGAGGAAATAAACCACAGCCTGGGCGGAAAGGCCGAACCGATCCGCCACCAAGAGAGCGCCCACACCGTGCAAAAGCTCCACAAGGGGATACCGCCATGAAATAGTGGCATGGCACGACCGACACCTTCCCCTTAACAGGAGAAAACTAACGAGTGGGATATTGTCATAAAATGCAAGTGTTTTATGGCAGAACGGACAGTGCGATCGAGGAAAGACGATGGATGCCCCCTTCGGCAGGCGATGGATACAGACATTGATAAAGCTTCCGACGACCAATCCACCCATAAATACCGTTATCTCAATCACTGATCAAGCGTCCCTTCGCTTATCTTAATGGCTAACTGCGTCTACTCAATCAAGTCTAACACACGGCCAAAACCCCGGCAAGACGACGCAATAACGGGCAGAGAAGAGAAGGCTCATTGAACCAACCCCCGTGTCCAGCAAAGATGTGGGTGACAGTCAGCTTTTTGAGGGAGGGCGTTCGTCCAACCCCGATTGAAAAGCTTTACGGGAAGTGAACCGGAAGCGGGTTCAGAGGCTCATGCGCGATGGGCATTGCTGGAATTTCTCCCTGCCCAAACACGAGCCGGCGCCATACGGAACACGCACGTTGTTTGTCCGTATCTGCTTTGTGAGATGATGACCCTTTTTAATCGGTGCCCCCTCCCCCTTGTCCATTGCCATTCTCTTTTTTGGGTGCGAATACACGCCGACTTCAACTATTTCCTGAAGGGATTGTAAAAACAAACCGACTGCCGTTACCCAATTCTGATGCCACCCAAATTCGCCCCCCGTACCCCTCCACAATCTTTTTACAGATGGCAAGACCAATACCGGTGCCAGGATACGCCTCATGGGTGTGAAGACGTTTGAAGGGGAGGAAGATCTGATTAAAATATTGCGGGTCTATCCCGATGCCGTTATCGCTCACTGAAAGTTGCCATTCGTTTCCAATGCGTTCCGAGGCAACATGCACCATCGGCGACTCCTTGTCGCGATACTTTATGGCGTTTCCAACCAGATTCTGAAACAACTGGACCATCTCTAATGGTCTCGCCATGACGGTTGGAAGGGGATCATAGGTCACCGTGGCGCCAGCATTTTCAACCTCTGTCTTCAGAGAGACAAGTGCCTCGATGAAAGATGACTCGCAGTAGGTAATCTCCACCTCCCCTTTCGCCTCGCTTATCCGCAAAGGCCTATTTAGTTAGCTCCGGTTGTGCTATGATCTC
>CAYJWQ010000046.1:0-14365 GCA_964373895.1 uncultured Nitrospirota bacterium | reverse complement strand
AATTCCAAAGAACCAAATTATAGCCCACATTTTACATTTTCTCTATTGCGTAATCTGGGTTTAATAGGCAAGGGAGCATTGAAGTTGCACACGCGCTCTCTGATTGTTTTGTCCGGGCGAGCTAAATGGGGGCAGGAAACCGTTAGATAAACAGGGAAAGCCGTCTGCAATCTCTGCCCAGTCCTCGCGGTCGCCATCTTCTTCCTGCGAATCGTCTCTCCTCTTGCTCGTAAAAAGACTCTTCTTCCCTCCTTGCATGTCCCTTATTTTTACGACGACGCTGGGCATAAAAAAGGGGTTCCTGCCCTAATTCGATCGTGCTCACCCCCGCAATCGGTTCTACCACGTCCTTCTCTCCACAGATGGGACTTATATCGTATAGCAATAATAATGCCTATATATTTATTGCTTTAATTACAATAGGTTAGAGAGATAACAGAGTGAACGTTTGTGGAGGTCTGCAACAGACTGACGCGCGATCAAATTCCATTTCTGGACAGACGACCGACGTTAAGAAACTGTTTAAACATTCCGGAATGGCGGAAGAGATCTCTTGATTTTTTCAGGAAGGAGATGATTTGACCTATGGCGTCCACACATTGAATTCGGGGCGTTTTCGAAGAGAGCCTAATCGTCATGAGGTCGCGAGAGGTTTTTGTCCATCGCCTCTTATAAATGGAACCTCCTGAAAGGAAGTCATATTCATGCAGCCCTTCCGAGATGGCCTCTTCGATACAGTGGCTGTGAAGTAAAAAGCCGGGGGAAATTTTTCCTGAAATCTTTTTTTCTAGGTGAATGTTTGTTCCAGATTGGTAGAAATAGATCTTATTGTTGTATTTGAAGTTGTAAATAGCGGCGATGGGGATTTGATCGAGACTAAGAACGTACAGTTTCACCCAATGATTCTTGAGGGACAACGGCAGCAATGTTCTGTGAAACGCCAGGAATTTCTGGCTTAAAAACACGCCCGGTTTCCCCTTTTCCGTCCATCGTTTCTGATGAAGGTCAATTAAAATTTCAAGGGCCTGGTTTAATGTCGTATCGTCCACAGCCATGAGATAGCCGATCTGTCCCTCTTGCGCCAGGGCCTTCCGATTTCGGCGTATATTCGACCGAAGATCGGCGCTGGATCTTTGCAAGAAGCCGTCCCATGTGTCGGGGAGGGAAATATAGAAACAGGCCTCCTGTGATGTTTTTTGATATCCTGACTGAACCAGGAGGGATTCGAGTTGCCTGCTTATCTCACAATCGGCCATCATGTTGGCAAGCGATATCTCATCCCATTTTCCCGCAAGATCCAGAAGGAAATAATCTAAAATCGTGGATAAAACTGCCCGCTCTCTCCCACGCAAGATAATAATGAAATTAAGATAATCAGAGCAGATCTCATCCGCCTGATCCTCCCCAGAGGCTAAGAATTCAATCCGGTTGATGTGGGGAAAGAGGCGATACGGTTTTGCCGTTCGTATCTGCAGCGGGGCGATGCCGGTGAGCTGTCCGTCTGCATCCCGCACCGTTAAGATCAACAGCTTTCGGGATGCGTCTTTGAAGGTCGTCCACCAGGTGTGCATCCATTCCCATGTGAGAGTGATCTCATTGTTTCCGCTTTGCCCTAAAAGGGTATTCCACTCCTCTTTTAGAGAAAAGAAGGATGTCTCTTCTGTGATGAGATCAATGCGCATCATGCCTCAATTTGGACGATAAAATGGTTTTCCATGCCCTGGCGCCTTTTGGAGAAATTCTAAATGAGGCGAGGGGTCGCGACGCCCTCTCCCATTTGCGTTCATATTCAGAGTTCCCCTTCATGAAGTCATACTCCTTCACCCCCGCTGCGAGCGCCTCTTCAATGCAATAGCTATGGAGGAGAAAGCCCGGGGAGATGGTCTTTGCGAAATTCTTCTGGAGGTGGGTAACCGTTCCCGAGACGTGAAAATAGACTTTGTGGTTATATTGAAAATTGCAGAACGCCGCGATGGGAGATTGATTAAAGAAAAGAACAAATAGCTTAAGCCAATGATTCCCTACAGCGATAGAAGAGAGCATTTTATAGAACGACAGGTAGCTTGAGTCCGAGAAGATGTTGAACACCCCTTTTTCGGCGCATCGTCTCCCATGGAGGGCGGTTAATATTTCCAAATACTCTCCCGCTGTTTGTCCGTCCGCCGCGGTGAGAAAATCCACCTGCCCTTCCTGCGCCAGAGATTTTCGATTGCGACGGATGTCAGCGCGCAAGTCGCTGCCGGATCTTTCCATGAACGCATCCCAGTTGTTGGGAAGACGGATATAGAAACAGGCGCCTTGTGGAAATTTCTGATATCTTAGGTCAGAGATCAGCCCCTCAAACTCCCTGCCCGCGACAGAGTCTGTCATCATGTTGGCGAGCCATATTTCATCCCATTCCCCGGAAAGATCCGAAAACAGATAATTTACAATGGCTGACAGAACCTCCCTCTCTCTCCCACGCAACAGAATAAAATTAAGATAGTCAGAGCAGGTTTCATCGTATGGGGTCTCGCCGGAAGCTAAGAATGCGAGCTGTCTTATTTGGGGTAGGAAGCGATACGGCTGTAAGATTTGCACCTGCAGGGGGGCGATGCCGATCAGTCTCCCATCCATCTCCCGCACCGTCAGGATCAGTAGGCTTCGGGATGCGTCCCTGAACGCCTCCCACCAGGTGTGAAGCCATTCCCACGTTAAGGTGATCTCATTGGTTTCACTCTGTCCTAAAAGGTGGTTCCATTCCTCTTTTAGGGCGGAAAACTGACTATCCTCTGTCACCCTCTCAATACGCATTTTCACACTGCCGCGCGGTTTTCTTATCTCTGATCATGACGAAATTGATTGTGATTGTAAAGCGGTCGCATTCTAACGCCCTTTCAAAATGGTGTAAAGAAGAAAGACGTACAGGGACAGGATACGCTTCCGAGAGGCGCTTTCCTTTATTCCGGTTGCAGATCAGGGAGGGGGTGAACCTTCCGGAAATTGACATCTGATAGAGGCCGGGATATAGTCTAAATCCAGAAACAGGGGGGAGGGCCATGATAAAAACGATAAAAAAAACTGCTTATCTGCTAATCGCGTGGTCTGCCGTCATCACACTGCACGGCTGCGCCACCACAACGGTCACCCGGGTTTCCACCGAGACCGCTATTGATTTGTCGGACCGCTGGAACGACACCGACTCCCGATTGACCGCTGAAGAGATGGTCAAAGAGGCCATCGGCCGCCCTTGGGTGGATAACTTTCAGCGCAAAAATGGAAGGGAGCCGGCGGTGATCGTCGGTTCGGTCGTCAATAAGAGCCATGACCATATTCCGACACAGACCTTTACCAAAGACCTGGAGCGGGAGCTGACCAACTCTGGAAAGGTGACCTTTGTCGCCTCTAAGGAAGAGCGTGGGGAGCTCCGGGAGGAGCGGACCGAGCAGCAGCTTTTCTCCAGCGAAGAGACCGCGAAAGGGATCGGCAAAGAGGTGGGCGCGGACTATATGCTAAAAGGGGTTATTAACTCTTTTGAAGAGGCGGCGGAAGGGAAAAAGTACAAATACTTCCAGGTGACCCTCGAGATGATTGACCTTGAGAAAAACACCAAGGTCTGGTTTGGCGACAAGAAGATCAAGAAGCTGATGACCCGAAGCAAGTTCGGCATGTAATTTCTCCTGCCACGAGTGCCACTATGAAAACGTTGTCCTCTTTCCGGTGGATAGGGGCATGGGTGTTCCTCACCGCCTGCGCCCCGGCGACCAGCCATTATCTTCTGGTGGAACAACATCTTGCCAGCCACGATGCAAGAAGCGCCGATGCCGCTATTGAGAAACAGGAACAGGATTACCGCAAAGAAGACCGCCTCCTTTACCAGATGGACAGGGGGATGACCCTGTCTCTCTCCGGACAATTTGAAAGAAGCAATCAGCTGCTGGATCGCGCGGCGCAGACAGCAGAGGATCTCTACACAGAGAGCGTCACCCGCCATGGGGCGGCCCTGTTAACCAACGATTATCTCCTCCCTTATGGCGGTGAGGATTATGAGCGTGTCATGATCCACATGATCTCCGCACTCAACTACGCCCAACTGGGCCAAATGAATGAGGCCCTGGTCGAATGCCGGCGCGTGAACACCGAGCTCAACAAGATTAATGATCAGTATAGAGATTCCAATCGGGGGTATCAGGAAGACGCCTTTGCGCGATATTTGGCGGGGGCCCTTTACGAGGCGGCGGGGGAGATGAACGACGCCTTTCTCTCTTACAGAAGGGCATACGAGACCTACCGAACATGGGCGGCGACCTACGGCACGCCCATCCCGCCGATGATCGGCGCGGATCTTCTCCGCACCAGCGCCGCGTTGCGCCTAAACGAGGAGCACGAGGCGTACAAAAAAATCTTTCCCCATGCGCCCAATGTGCAAGGAACGCCGCTAAAAGATAAAAAATCAGGTGGGGAGATTCTGCTCGTCTCGCTGCATGGGAAGTCTCCGCACAAGGAGGACGCGTTCCTCGATCTGATTATTGATCAGAATCTATGGCAGTCGATCATCAAGACCGGCGTCTGGCAGTCACACGGGGCGACAGGGAATCTCCCCTTCTCGCCCATCGGGCAGCTTGTCCGCGTGGCCTTTCCAAGGTATGTCGCTGACAAAACGTCCGTAAGACGTCTTGAGGTTGAGATCGGCGGTTCTGGGACCCTCACCGAGAGATCGACGCTGATGTCTGATCTGACCGCGATTGCCATGCGAGACCTATCCGACCGTATGAACCGGATCCGAACCAAGTCCTTCGCCCGCGCCGCTCTTAAGGCATTGATTGTAAAGAAAACCTCCGACAGGACGGAGGCGCAATACGGCGAATTGGCCGGACTGCTGGTTGGGAAGGTTGCGGAGGCGGCTGCCGCGACGACCGAAGTTTCAGATAAACGCTCCTGGCGGACGCTTCCAGACGAAATTCATTTAACCCGCATCGCCCTGCCTGCCGGCGTCTATCCGATCTCTCCCCGATTTATCGGTGGAACCGGGATCGTCATAGATACCCTTCCCACACAAAACATCGCAATCAGAACCGGTGAGACCAAGGTGCTCGTCGTAAGGACCATACGATAATCTATGAAGCGTAAAGCCGTCATCCTGACAACCCTCATCGCCCTTTTCATCAACAGCGCGCCCCTCGCCGCGCCTCCGGACTGGGCGAAAGGGCGATCCAAGCGGTATCCTGAAGGATTATACCTTGTTGGGGTCGGATCAGGGGATTCCCGAGAGAGGGCGGAAGGAGACGCCCTTGCGAGTCTCGCCAAAATCTTTCAGGCCGAGGTGAGCCAGAAAACCACCGAATGGGAAAAGTATCTTCAGACGGAATCCCGCGGAAAATCGCACGTGGAGCAAAAGAATTCCATCGAACAGATCACAAAAGTCTCCACAGACAAGGTGTTGGAAGGGGCAGAGATTGTTGAGCGGGGAGAAGAGGGAGGGCGTTTCTACGCCCTGGCCGTGATCGACCGGTTGCAGGCGACCGCCTCGTTAACCGGACGAATTCAGGAGCTGGATGAAAAGATTCGACAGACGCTGGATCGGGCACGATCTTCCAGCGACAAACTGGAACGAATCAAGAATTACAGACGGGCCCTTCAGACGTATCTCTTGCGGGACGCCTATCAGTCCGATCTTAGGATTGTGAACATTAAAGGGGAAGGGATTGCCCCTCCCGCCTCTGCCGCCGCAGTGCTCTCCGAGTATGAAACATGGATGGCAAAACACTTTCTGGTCAACGTCCAGATCGTGGGGCCCCAGGGAGATCAGGTGAAAAAGGGGATTATAGACTCCCTCGTCAGAGAAGGTTTTGTGGTGACGGTGGGAGGAGACGGTTCTGGGGAGATGGAAGAGGCCTCCGTGGACCTCCTGATCCAAGGGGAGGTCCATCTTTCTCAAATGAATCTTCCTGGCCAACCGTTTCAGTATGTCCGCTGGTGCCTCGATTTGGAACTTTTGGAGATGGGGTTAAACCGGATTGTGGGAGTTGTGGTTCGATCAGGGAGAGAAGGCCATCTCTCCCGGGCGGAAGCAGAGGCGCGGGCCCTGCGGCTCCTTGTGCCGGAGGCGTCATCGGATGTCGGCCAAAAACTTGCCGAATATTTAAGCGGTGAATTCCAACCACAGGAGAAGCGGGCCTCAAGCTGTGCGGGGGCGGCCCCTGCGCCAAAGACGCCGACGACGCCGGCATCGCCTTCTTCTCCTCCCGCGCCCCGCCCATAAGGGGTAAACGATGAAGGTTGTATTTATTTCCTGGGCGCCGTACTGCAGCAGGAGCGATAATATTGCCAGGGAGTTTCACGGAAGATCGTATATGGTCTATTATCCCTTTTTGGGCAGCAATTATTTCACAATACTGTTTAAATATCTGTTCCAAACGATCAAGACCTTTACGATTTTATGGCGTCAGAGGCCGGATGTAATCTTTGTCATGGCCCCGCCAATCACGGCCTGTTTTCCAGTATACCTATATGTCCAGTTGTTCCCGGCAGGGTATATCATCGATTCTCATACGATGGCCCTCTTAGGAGAAAGATGGAAACGGATCTCTTTTATCCACAGGTTTTTCTCAAGGCGGGCGATGACGACCATCGTCACCAACGATTATCTCAAGGCGATCATTGATGACTGGAAGGCGCCTGTCACCATTGTGAGCGATGTGCCGATTGAGTTTCATCACGTTAAAATGCCTCACAAAAAAAGCGGGTTTGCGATCACCTTTATTAACACCTTTTCGGATGATGAACCGCTGGAGAATTTCATGATGGCGGCAAAGGAGCTGCCCGACATCCAATTTTATATTACCGGAAGCCTAAAACAGGCAAAAAAAAAGAAAAGGAGGGTAGACTACAATCTACCGCATGTGCAATTTACCGATTTTCTTTCGACCGATGCCTATGCGGGCCTGCTGGTTGCTTCCGATGGCATCGTGGTGCTGACCACGAGAGACAACACCATGCAACGAGGCGCTTATGAGGCGGCCTATCTGGGCAAGCCGGTGATTACGTCTCACTGGGGTATTTTAAAGAAAACTTTTTATAAAGGGGCGCTCTTTGTGGATAACACGCCGGAGGGGATTCTAAACGGCATTTTGGAAATGAGGAAGAATCATGATACATATAAGAAAGAGATGGTCTCGTTATTAAACAAAAAAAAGAAGCTCTGGATTGCCACAAAGGAAAAATTGTCCGATAAAATAGAAAACTACTTAAGAAGGAAAACGGCATGAAAGTGAGTCTGTTCGGTTTAGGATATGTGGGTTGCGTCACGGCAGGCTGTTTGGCGAAGGCCGGCCATCAGGTATGGGGCGTGGATGTCAATCACCACAAGGTGGAGATGATTAATTCGGGAAGAAGCCCCATCATCGAAGAGGAGATCGACCAGATCATCGGGGAGGAGGCGCGTGGCGGCCGGCTTTCCGCCACGACGGATCACCTTTCGGCGATCCGCAACACCGAAATCAGTTTAATCTGCGTCGGCACGCCGAGCAACAGCAATGGGAGTCTTAACCTGGAAATTGTCAGGGATGTCTGCCGACAGATTGGGGAGGCCTTACGGCAGAAAGAGACGTACCATTGTCTGGTGCTCCGAAGCACCGTTCTGCCCGGAACCATTCGCGATCATGTAATCCCCATTTTAACGGAGCGCTCCGGCAAGCGTGTGGATATTGACTTTGATCTCTGCTTTAATCCGGAGTTTCTTCGAGAAGGGAGCTCCGTCCATGACTTCTACCATCCCCCGTTCACGATCATCGGCCAGAGGACAGACAAGGGAGGCGATGCGGTGGCGGATCTTTATCACATGCTTTCTGCCCCCGTGGAGAGAACCAGCGTTGAGGTCGCCGAGACGGTCAAGTATGTATGCAATACCTTTCATGCCTTAAAGGTGGCCTTCGCCAATGAGATGGGTCTGTTCTGCAAGGGCCTCGGCATTGACAGTCACCCTGTGATGGAGCTGTTCGCGCGCGACAGAAAACTCAACATCTCCCCCGCTTACCTTAAACCTGGCTTTGCCTTTGGCGGCTCCTGTCTCCCAAAAGATCTGCGCGCCCTGTTGTATCGGGCGAAGGAGATGGATGTGGGCCTGCCGGTCTTAAACGCGCTGCTGGAGAGCAACCGGCTGCATATCCAGCGGGTGGTTGACATGATTCTTGGCACCAGAAAGAAAAAGATCGGGATCCTCGGGTTAAGCTTTAAGGCCGGGACCGATGACCTGCGGGAGAGTCCTATGGTGACGCTGGTAGAGGCCCTGATCGGAAAGGGGTGCTGGATCAGGATCTACGATTCCAACGTCTCGCTGGCCAAAATATTTGGCGCAAACAAAGAGTATATCGAAAAAGAGATTCCCCATATTTCCTCGCTGATGTATCCAGATATCGACAAGGTGATCCAGGAGGCCGAGGTGATCATCATCGGCAACCGCTCTCCGGAATTTAAGGAGGCTTTAAAGCCATACATGGAAGATCGTCATCGGATCATCCTGGATCTGGTGAGAATCGCCCCCGACATTTCCGCTATGCCTGAAAACTATCATGGCATCTGCTGGTAAGGGGGTGCGCCTGTTGTGGGCGGTCAGTTTCTGCCTTTTGTCTGCCTCCCCTTGTTTTGCCGAGCCGCTCCCCATTGTTGTGACACTGCCGGTCTTAAAGGACTTTGCGGAAGAGATTGGAGGAGAACATGTGACGGTCAAGTCGCTCATCAGCGGCCTTGAAAGCGAACATGTCTATACGCCCAAGCCAAGCGATGTGATGGCGGTCAGGAAGGCAAAGCTGCTTCTGAAGGTCGGCCTTGGATTGGAGGTATGGGTCGATTCCCTCATTCGGAACGCCGACCGGGAAGATCTGGCTGTTGTGACGACCTCCGAAGGGGTTCCCTTAATTGAAAATGGGGATGCGCATGAAGACGCCCACGGCCCGCCGCATGCCAATCCCCATATCTGGCTTGATCCCGAAAACGCCAAAATCATGATCAGGCCTATTACAGAGCATTTAATCCGGCTTGACCCCGCCCATCAGGAGGACTATCTTCAAAACCAATCAAGTTACATTGTGGCATTGGAAAAGTTGACGGCAGATTTGTCGAATCGGGTCGCGGTGTTGCGGGACCGGAGTATCATTACGCATCACCCCGCATGGCCTTATTTCGCCCGCCGGTTTGGCTTTATGATCAGGGGAAATATTATGCAGGCGGGATCGGAGCCATCGGCAAGACAGATGGGCGCACTCATCAGGAAAATCCGAAGCGAGAAGATTAAGGTCATTGTCTCCGAACCCCAGCTTAGCGCAAAGATTCCAAAGATGCTCTCTGAAGAGACGGGCGCCAGGGTGATCACCCTCTCCCCGCTGCCAGGGGCCATTTCCGGAACCGACCATTACCTTGACTTTATCCGACACAATGTTGAAACCCTCATTTCAGCCTTGAGGGGGACATAGATGAATGCGGCCATTGCCTTTGGGAAACCGATTGTCCGATTTTCGGGAGCGACCTTTGTTTATGCCGACCAGGTTGCCTTAGAGAGGATCACACTCGACATCCTGGAGGGGGAATTTGTCGGCCTCATCGGTCCCAACGGTTCTGGGAAGACCACCTTTCTTAAGGGAATCCTGGGGTTGATCCATCCTTCGGAGGGAACGCTTCAGATTTTTGATTGCGCCTGCGAGAAGCTTCGGTGCCATCACCGGGCGCGGATCGGCTATCTGCCGCAAAAGGAGCGTACCGATCCTAACTATCCCATTACCGCATGGGAGGTGGCCCTGATGGGGCGTTACGGCGCCTTAGGGCTTATTCGGCGTCCGACCAGGGCCGATCGGGAGATTGTGCTCGAATCACTGAAGGCAGTCGATATGTTGGAGAAAAGCGATATCCCTTTTGGCAGCCTCTCGGGAGGTCAGCAGCAGCGGGTCTTAATCGCCCGCGCCCTGGCGCAGCGCCCTGAAATTCTTCTCCTGGATGAGCCGACCACCGGCATCGACGCCGCGACCCAGCATCGCTTAATGGACCTGATTCAACGGCTGCATCAAACCTATCGCTTAACCATCCTCTTTGTGACACATGATATCAATATCATCAGCCCGCTGGCCAACACCTTGATTTTTCTTAAAACACGTCTTTACGCAAAGGGCCCCCCGGAGTCGGTCCTCTGTCAGGAGACCCTCTCTTTGATCTATGGCAAGGAAGTGCTTCTTGCGGAACGTGAGAAGCGGCCTTACGTTATTATGAGCGATACCCACGCCGGATGAACACGCTTTTGGAAATGTTCTCTTATGGATTCATGCAGCGGGCCTTTGTCTCCTCCTTTTTTATCGGTCTGGTTTGCGCCGTCGTGGGGGTGTTTGTGGTGCTAAAGGGGCTCTCTTTTATCGGGGCGGGAACGGCGCATGCCGCCTTTGCCGGCGTAACCCTTGCCTTTTTAATCGGCGCCCCCCCTCTCGGCATGGCCATTCTCTTCGGGCTGGTGACCGTCTTTGTGACGGGCCTCCTTCAGCAGAGCGGCAAGATGAAACCCGATGTGCCGATCGGCATCTTCTATACCCTGACGATGGCACTGGCGATATTCTTCATCGGTCTGATGAAAGGCTATAATCCGGAGGTCTATGGCTACCTTTTTGGAAGCATTCTGTCGGTCACGCGGGAGGATCTCGCCATCATCCTACTTCTCTCCGCGGCCATTCTTTTTATCCTCGCCCTCTTTTATAAAGAGTTTCATTTTATCTCATTTGACCAGGAGATGGCAGAGGCAAGCGGCATACCGGCAAGAAATCTTTTCCTGCTGTTGCTGAACCTGATTGCCCTCACTGTTATCATCTCGCTGAAGGCGGTGGGGGCGATCCTGGTGTTCGCCCTCCTGGTGATCCCCGCCGCAGCGGCCCAACAATGGGCGCGCCATATCTGGTCCATGATGCTCATTTCAGCCTGTATCGGCATCCTCTCCTCCTGGGCAGGGGTGTTCGTTTCTTACTGGCTGGATGTCCCCTCGGGGGCGACCATCGTCCTCATTGCGACCGCCGTTTTTTTCCTCTCGGTTCTCTTTTCACCCAAGCGAAGAAGAAGGGGGTCTGCGGCAGGTTAAGGTCTTTGCCCCTTTCGGACGACGCCCGTTTTAATGGCAGCCTTGACCACCGCTTGCGCCACCATCTTGGCGACCTTCCGATTGAAAACGGCGGGAATAATATAGTCCTCCGAAAGGGAGTCTTTTGGAATGATTGAGGCGATGGCGTGTGCAGCAGCGAGTTTCATCTCCTGGTTAATCTCCAGGGCCCGGACATCGAGGGCCCCCCGGAAGATGCCAGGGAAGGCAAGGACATTGTTAATCTGATTGGGATAGTCTGATCGGCCGGTGGCGATAATCCTCGCCTTCCCCTGTATCTCCTCCGGCATGATCTCCGGGGTGGGATTGGCGAGGGCGAAGATAATGGGGTCGGGAGCCATTTTTTTGAGGGCAGACGGATGCAACACCCCGGGGCTCGACAGCCCGATGAAGAGATCAGCCCCCTCTAAGGCGTCTTCCAGTGTTCCCTTCCGCTTTAAAGGGTTGGTGCGCCTTGCGTATTGCAGCTTGATCGGATTCATCCCCGTCCGGCGGCCAGGATGGAGGATGCCGACCCGATCACAGCCGATGATCTCTCGTACACCGGCGGAGAGGAGGATATCGATCGTGGCAATCCCCGCGGCGCCGGCGCCGCAGACCACCACCTTCAACCTTGAGAGGGTCTTTTTCACAATCTTCACGGCATTCAATAAGGCGGCAAGAACCACCACGGCGGTGCCATGCTGGTCATCATGGAAAATGGGAATCTCCAGCGCCTCCTTCAAGCGCCGTTCCACCTCAAAGCATCGCGGGGAAGAGATATCTTCCAGATGAATTCCGCCAAAACCCGGGGAGATTCGGATGATGGTTTCGACTATTTCTTTTGGGTCCTGGGTGGAAAGACAGATTGGAAAGGCGTCAATGCCGGCAAACTCCTTAAAGAGCATCGCCTTTCCTTCCATGACCGGCATCGCCGCTTCCGGCCCGATGTTCCCCAGACCTAAAACGGCCGATCCGTCGGTCACCACCGCCACACTGTTCTTTTTAATGGTTAAGGTATAGGCCTTCTCCGGCTCCGCATGAATGGCCATCGAGACCCGCGCCACGCCAGGGGTGTAGACCCTCGAGAGGTCGTCTCGGGTATGAAGCGGGATTTTGTTGGCAATCTCGATTTTCCCGCCCTGATGGATGAGAAAGGTTCGGTCAGAGACATCGACAATATGCACCCCTCCAATTTTCTTGACGGCCGCCACAATTTCACCGACATGCATTTCATCCCGCGCGTTGACGACAATATCTCTTGTCACCTGATTCGGCCTGACATGGACGATGTCGATGGAGCCGATGTCTCCTCCGGCCCGGCCAATGGCAGAGGTGACCTGCCCAATCATCCCGATCCGGTTTTTCAGCTTCAGCCGAAGCGTAAAACTATGGCTTGCGCCCGGTACCGCCATGTTCCATCCCAAGAAGCATTCGTTTAATGTGAGTCCCGCCTGAATAGCCCCCCAACGCGCCATCCTGACACACCACCCGATGACAGGGGAGGATAACCGGCAGGGGATTTTCCCGACAGGCCGACCCAATCGCGCGCGCCCCGCGTGCGATTCCTATTTGGTTGGAAACCGATTGATAGCTTCGGGTCTCCCCATAGGGGATCTCTCTAAGCTTTAACCAGACCTTTTGCTGAAAGGGTGTGCCGACCACCAGGGAAATCGGCCCATCCATGCGGACGCGCTCCCCTTTAAAATAGCGGATCAACACGTTACGCCATCGGGACAGACTATCGGAGGGCGCCTCTTTAATCCTGTCAACACGATTTCTGATTTCAATCAAGAACGCTTCTTTGTTTTTCTCCCAGATGAGAAAAGAGAGGCCGGTAGGAGAGGAGACCAGCCAAAGGGGGCCGCACGGAGAATCGATCACGTCGTATGTGAAGTCAGTTCCATGGACCATACATATTTTTAGCACAAGAAGGCGACGCTGGCAAGCCGGTCATGTCAACTGTCGGTAGCAAGTGAAATGTCCGGCTGTCTGTTTTTTGGGTCTGTTCTACAAAAATCCCTTTCCCCGAATCGTTCGGGTACCGGTTTTTTAAGATTCGCGTCTGGGAAATACCCCTCAATTGAAATGGTCTGACATTCCATAATAAAGTAACGACGAATAAAAAAGGAGGAGTCAGATGACAATGGAACAAAAGGTTATTAAGAATAAGGTTGGGTTATTAGCGTTGGCTGGCGAAGCATCTTGGGAACATATCCCAGGCGTGTAAGGTATTTGGGTATTCGCGAGACAGTTTTTACCGATTTAAAGAACGGTATGATACCGGAGGGGTGTTAGCACTTCAGGAAATGAGCCGGAAGAAGCCCTGCGTCAAGAATCGGGTTGCCTAGGAGATTGAGGAGGCGGGTTTGAGGGTTCTGACCGATCGTGGCTCGGAATATTGCGGGAATCGGGAGCACCATGAATATCAGCTCTATCTTGCTGTAGAGGGGATTGACCACAGCAAGACAAAGGTGAGATCACCCCAAAGCAATGGGATTTGCGAACGGTTCCACAAAACGATTCTGAATGAATCTTATCGCGTTGTCTTTCGAAAGAAAGTATATGGATCGATCGAAGCCCGTAAGGAGGATATGGATGAATGGATCAAGGGGTACAATGAGGTGAGAACCGATAGCGGAAGTATTGCTATGGGAAGACTCCGATCCAAACTTTCATGGACTTGGACTCACGAACCATAGCAGAAGAGAAAAGGATAGGTTATAACTTACAGTCAGTCGCATAGAAAAAATGGGAATTGCCAGATTAAGCCAGATTAAGTCTTGACAAGTACAAATTTTATTTACTTCACAATCTGCGTACGGCGATTTCTCTGGAAACAGATTTCAGTCTCTTCAGTACAAACCGGACTTCCTTCACCATAACTAGTTAACGATTGTCGCGACACGGCAACGCCAAGATACGCCAGATAATCCACAACAGCCTGTGCACGGCGCATTCCAAGCTGCTGATTATACCGATTACTCCCTCTGGAATCCGCATACCCCTCCACAGAAACGGTAACCTCCGGATGGGCCTGAAGCCAACCGGCGATCTCTTCTAACATCTTTTTAACCTCGGGACGAAGAGAGGACTCATTAAAATCAAAGTGTACGACCGCCGGCAGCAAAGCAGTAGACGCCTTGATCGCGGGCTCTTCAACGGTAGAACTGCTTCCCCCTATGCCCTGACTATCCCCTTGATCGAGACCGGTAGTACTCTCCTCTTTTAAGGCCTCTGTCTCTCCGTTTAAGGCCTCTGTCTCTCCGAAAACAGGCAAAG
>CAYJWQ010000045.1:0-14421 GCA_964373895.1 uncultured Nitrospirota bacterium | reverse complement strand
TACCGGAGCGCATCATATCATCCACCCTATACCCTGTCAAGGAAAGTACCTGACCCAGGAACAGCGATAGAAACTTGTTCTGCTATCTAACCCCCCTCCCCTTGCGGGTGGGATAAAGGGGAGGGGAAACCAGGCTGGTGATCTTTCACCCTCTCCCTAACCCTCTCCCACCAAGGGAGAGGGAACAATTAGATGTTCTCTATCGCTGTTCATGGGCCTGATAGATTAGAAGATTCCTGTAACTGTGCCATTTGCGACAGGAGCCCCCTTTTGCGGCTTTGCCGCGTTAGGATTGACATTACGCCTAAACGATATGCGGCTCATCCGGCTTTAGCGTGGGTAGAAGGGCGCATCATCAAGTTCCCTCCCCCTGCGATGGGGGAGGCAAGGTGGGGGTGATTCAATGCCGACCCGCGATCGTATTGCAAGAGCAAAACAGTTTAGAAAAAGACCGACAGATACAGAGCGCCTGCTCTGGGGGTGTTTAAGGGCAAAACAGATAGAAGAACTGAAATTCAGAAGACAAGCGCCCATCGGCCAATATATTGTTGATTTTGTTTGCCACGAGCGAGGGATCATCATAGAAGTGGACGGAGGACAGCATTCGATCGCCAAAGAGAGAGATCTCGAAAGGAAAGGATGGCTCAACAAGCAAGGATATAAAATCTTAAGATTTTGGAATCATGAAGTACTATACAGCCTTGCAGAAATAACATTACATTAATTTTGTCATTCCGAACGCACGTGAGGAATCTATGTAACGATGCTCTCTGGGCATGAGATTTCTCCCGTCGGTCGAAATGACAGACCATAGATGTAACTTTACTTATGCAAGGCTACATAACAAATAAAGATGAGGGATTAAACATCATCAGAGAGGCGTGTTTAAAACAGACCCTCCCCTTGCCCCTCCCATTGAGGGAGGGGAAGGACATAGGAAACCCACGCTGAATCCGGAAGCGCCCAATATGCTAACGTAAATTTCCATGAGGTCGTTTTTATGAGCGAGTCTGTTCTGTCTGCCATAACCTGCTTTTATATGAGATACAGATGACACAAGATACCCCGGGGCCTCATCGCCTGAACATTTTACTGGTATCCAGCCTTTTCCCCAACCTAAAAGACCCGTCGCGAGGAATTTTTACAGCGCAACTTGCATCTGAACTCAATAAAAGGGGGAATGTAACGGTTATTTCCCCGCTGCCCTGGGCTCCGAGATGGGGTATCCTAACAAAACATCAAAAATGGTCTAAATTTTCCGATATTCCCTCGCTCGCGGAAATAAATGGGATCAAGGTGTATTATCCACGCTATTTTTTCCTCCCTAAAATTTCCGGCCCCCTCCACGGTTTTTTGGTTTTTATTGCTATTTTTGGACTGATTCGCAGGCTTTCGCGTCTTCTTAAAATTGATGTCATCAATGCGAGTTTGATCTATCCGGATGGGGTTGCCGCCCTATGGTCTACAAAGATTTTAGGACTGCCAATTATGGTGACGGCGTTGGGAAGCGATATCAATCTGCTTCCAGAGAAGTACTCCAAGAAAATACAGATTGTCTTTTGTTTAAAGGCTGCCCATCGTGTTTCAGCGGTGAGCGCCGCCCTTAAGGAGAAGATGGTTCGGTTGGGAGCTCCGGAAAACAAGATCGTCGTCATACCCAGTGGCATTGACTTTAATAGGTTTTTCCCAGCCGAACGGGAGACCTGTCGACAAAAACTGGGACTGACGATTGAGGCCCCAGAGAAGATTGTTCTATTTGTGGGTCATTTAGTTAAGGTGAAAGGATTAGAATATCTTCTTTACGCAATTGTCTTGATGAGGGAGAAGGCGCCGTTTTCATGCAAGTTTTTCCTGGTGGGAGAGGGCGACCTTCGTGATGATTTAGAACGTCTCGCCGCGCGTCTTAATTTAACAGGCTGCGTTTTTTTTCAGGGCCCAAAACTACATCATGAAATACCGATCTGGATGGGGGCGTCTGATCTCTTGGTTCTCCCGAGCTTAAATGAAGGGTTGCCCAATGTGGTATTAGAGGCGTTGGCGTGCGGCCGTCCGGTGGTCGCCTCTGCCGTCGGCGGAATTCCTGAAATTGTGTCAGAAACGATGGGCAACGGGATGGTCTGCCCACCGAAAAACCCTCACATATTGTCAGAGACTCTTATGAAAGTGCTTCAGAAGGACTACCGTCCAGAGTTAATCAAGTCGACCGTTCATCATTTGACATGGGAATCTGTTGCAGACAGGACTTACCGGGAGCTCTCGGTGATTGCCGGCGCTTCTCGCCTCCCTGGAAGATGATGTCCCTGGAAGATGATTGACAGAAAGGGGTTCGATGTTTACACTGACGACAAATACGTCAACGGTTAAGGAGCGCGGTATTCGTCCTAATTAATTTGGCTCATCCGGCTTTAGCGTGGGTAGAAGGGCACATCATCATCAAGTTCCCTCCCCTTGCCCCTCCCATTGAGGGAGGGGAAGAACCTGGGAACCCCACGCTGAATCCGGAAGCGCCATTAATTTTAAGGAAAGTCCTATGAATCTGGTCGTGATTGGAATGCAATGGGGAGATGAGGGAAAGGGAAAGATTGTCGACTTCCTTTCAGAAAAGGCGGATTATGTCGTTCGGTATCAAGGAGGACATAATGCGGGCCATACGGTGGTGATTGGAGATGAAGAGATTATTTTACATCTCATACCAACGGGATTGCTTCACCCGGGGAAGATTGGGGTGATTGGGAACGGCGTGGTGATAGATCCGGAGGCGTTGATCCAGGAGGTCGATTCCCTCTCTCATCGTGGGGTTTTAGTGGATGGTCGACTTTTTATCAGTGAAATGGCGCACCTGATTATGCCTTATCACAAGGCAATCGATAAAGAGAGTGAGAAAATGAAGGGGACCCGAAAGATTGGCACAACCGGCCGAGGAATCGGCCCCGCGTATGCCGACAAAATGGCCAGAATCGGGATCAGGGTGGTTGATCTGCTGGAACCTGACTTTTTCAGGGAGAAGCTATCTAATAATCTGAATGAGATGAATTATTTTCTAAAACAGTTATACAAAGTGGAAGGGTTTGATCTCGACAAGGTATATAAAGAATATATGCATTATACGGAGAAAATAAGGCCGTATATTTCCGATACCACGCAAATCCTTAATCAGGCGATTGATAACGGGCGTCATCTTCTCTTTGAAGGCGCCCAGGGGACCCACTTGGATGTGGATATGGGGACGTACCCTTTTGTAACCTCCTCGAATGCGTCGGCAGGAGGCGCCTGTACGGGGACCGGCGTCGGTCCGACCCGTATCAATCAGGTTTTGGGCGTGGCAAAAGCCTATACCACCCGTGTGGGAAGCGGGCCGTTTCCCTCTGAAATGACAGATAAACGAGGGGAGGGGCTGCGCGCAAAAGGACACGAGTTTGGGGCAACGACAGGCCGTCCTCGAAGATGCGGATGGTTCGATGCAGTCTTGGTTCGGCATGCCGTTTTAGTAAATTATCTGACCTCACTGGCCATTACGAAGCTCGATGTCTTGGACGGGTTTCCCTCCATCAAGGTTTGCGTAGGATATAAATATAAAGGTAAAACTTTACATAATATGCCCAGCTCTTTAAAAACATTAGAGAATATAAAACCAATATATGAAAGTTTCTCTGGTTGGAAGGAACCCACAACCGGCGTGACCTCTTACGGAAAACTCCCAAAGAACGCAAAGATATACTTAGAGGCGATGTCATCGCTGGTTGGCTGTCGCATTGATTTGGTTTCTACAAGTTCCAAGCGGGGGGATATTATTGTTTTGAAAAATCCTTTTGATGAAATCTATCCTTTAACGCAGAGCACAGATTTTAATTCTTGAACAATCTCCACCAAGTCCTTTTGGTTTTCCATTACCTCATCAATCGGTTTATAGGCCCCAGGTATTTCATCGAGCACACCCCGATCTTTCCGGCACTCTACCCCTTCGGTCTGCTTGATAAGGTCGGAGACGGTAAAATGCCTTCTGGCAGCGGTTCGACTGTATTGACGGCCCGCGCCGTGGCTGCACGAACAGAATGATTCTGGATTTCCTTTTCCGCGAATGATGTATGATTTCTGTCCCATCGAGCCTGGGATAATTCCTAGATCGCCCTTTCTCGCCCTAATGGCGCCCTTGCGGGTCACAAAAACCGTTTCTCCATAATGGGTTTCCGTTGCGACATAGTTATGATGGCAATTGATAATGTCCTTCTTGTCAATTTGAATATCAAGCGCCTCTAAAATGAGGTCGAGCATGCGCTGCCTATTTTTGTAGGCATACTCCTGGCACCAGGCGAGATCTTCCATATAGTTATGAAATGCCTCCGACTTCTCAATAAAATAGGCTAAATCGGGATCGGATAGTTCGATTTTCCATATTTTCATTAACTCTTTTGCCTTTCTGATATGTATCTCCGCCGTAGCCTTTCCTACATTTCTGGAACCGGAATGAAGCATCAACCATGCCTGGCCCAATCCATCGTCACAGATCTCAATGAAATGATTCCCTCCTCCGAGGGTGCCTATTTGATAAGGCGCTTTTTGCCATACCGACTGAATCCGTGCTGAAGCGAGGCGAAGGCCGGTCATATCCTGCTCCGTCTTATGCCCCTTAAATCCGACTGGAATCACATCTTCAATCTTCTCCCGGACACTCTTTAGCCTTCCGAGTTGTTCAAGACGTTTTCCGAGAGGGACAGCCAGCATCCCGCAACCGATATCCACACCGACGGCCGCCGGGCTAATCGCGCCTCTTGAAGCGATAACGGTCCCTATGGTGGCCCCCACCCCCAGATGAACATCGGGCATCGCGGCCAGATGGTGAAAGACAAATGGCAGCCTTGCCACGTTCTTTAGCTGTTCTAATGCCTTCGGTTCAATCTGGTCGATCTCGGCCCATATCCTGATCGGTTTGCCATCTTCTTTAAGAATTTGCATCTGGTTTACGTTCCTTTAAAAACACTTTCGTAGATCGCAATCGCGATCTTTTCGTATCCCTTCGAATTTAAGTGAAGGCCGTCGTAGGAATAAGCTTTGTGGAGACGGCTTGATGGGTCGGCGGTTGCGGCAAAGAGGTCGACAAAGGGAATCTTCAAATGATGGGCCTCTTTTTGGATTTTTTGGTTCAGTTCCATTCGCGGCGGGATAAGGAAATCAGCCCCCAGGATGGACGGAACGGCGCATGCCACCGGCTTAATACCGGCGTCAAGCGCCTTTTGATACATCTCCTGGAGATTATTGAAGGCTACTTCCGTTGAGAGGCCAATGCCGATATCGTTGGATCCCCCCAGGATAATCACCATGTCAGGGGAGACCTGAATAACGCCTCGGTCGAAGCGCCAGAGCATGTCAGCCGTGGTCTCCCCGCTGATTGCCGCGATATTGATCGTTACATCGGGGGGGAGGAGTGTGGCGAGGTGCATGGCATAGGGAGTCGCCTCATTAAGCGATTGGAATCCAACCGTCAGGCTGTCTCCAAATGCAATGATTTTTCTATTGGCTCGCCTCGGCTTTGCCTCTTCTGTCTGGTGGGGCGAGGCCTCTTCAGCATCCCCTTCAGCGTTCGTTTCCCGCATGGAAGTAGAACTTTAACTTCGGTTTTAGCGAAGTTTCCTCTGGATCATCTCTGCCCCTTTTTTCCCGGAAAGGAGCATCGATCCAAATGCAGGCCCCATCCTGGGGGTGCCAAAGACGGCGGCCACGGAAAGCCCCACCACAAAGAGGTTGGGATAGACCTCTCCGGTTTTCTCCATGACCATCTCTTCTGATTTATCGACCCACATGGCGCCATTGCCCGGAATGGGTGGATAGAGATTTCTCCTCGCCAGAAGTTGAAGCGTAATGGCGTCGTGACCGGTGGCATCGACGACCATTTTTGATTCTAAGGCAATGGGATCGACATGGGCGGCATCGTGTCCCATTACTTCAAGTGGATACCAGTTGACGACCACCCCTTCCAACTTCTGGTTTTCACCTCTTAAAACAAGATCAACCACCTTCGTCATGTTGAGAACCTTCACACCGGCGTCATAGGCCGATCCAATGAGTTTGGCGGTCGCGTGGGGGGGATCCACGATATACATGTCTTGGGCCACTTTTTTACACGGAACGCCAATCTTTTGTAAAATCTCCTCTGCGGGATGGGCAATAGTGGCCTTGTTCATGAGATAGCCGCCGTTCCAAAAACCGCCCCCTAAATGGTTGAGCTGCTCTATCAGAACGACTTTGAATCCGGATTGCGCCAACTCCCTTCCGCAGACAAGACCGGAAGGGCCTGATCCCACAATAATGACGTCAGATTCAATAAGCTGATCAAATTGTTGAAAAAATTCCCGCGCGATATGCCTGGTGATTTCCGCCTCGCGCAGCGGCTGTATTTCTCTCGGCTTCATCAGTAACCTGCTAACAACAGAGATAGAAAATTGTCATTGCGAGCCGAAGCCGCGAGCGCAGCGTGGCGGGCAGTGAAGCGATCTCGATCACTTATAATGAGATCGCCACGAACCCTTCGGGTTCTCGCGATGACAAGATAAATAAAATGGTTGCAAAGTCTATCTCTGTTCATGGGAACCTGCTAAGGGCCTGTCAATAAATAACCTATACAGTTGGGCTGTCGATTCATCCCCGTTTGCTGCGTTGCTCGTCGTTTACATACCAAAGGGTATGCGCACTCCTCGCGCCTTGCAAACAGGGCGACTCGTTGGCCCTTTGTGTATACGTTATTTATTGACAGGCCCTAACGATAGATTTCTAACCCCTGCTTTTTAAACTCCTCTGATTTTTCATTCATGCCGGATTCAAGCGCGGATGGCTCGTCGATCCCTTTCTGCGCTGCGTACGCGCGGACATCTTCCGTGATCTTCATCGAGCAGAAATGGGGGCCGCACATCGAGCAGAAATGGGCTACCTTGGCCCCCTCGGCAGGGAGGGTCTCGTCGTGATACGATTTTGCAGTTTCAGGGTCAAGCGACAGATTAAACTGGTCTTCCCACCGAAACTCAAACCGCGCCTTTGACAACACATTATCACGGGCCTGCGCCCCGGGATGCCCTTTTGCCAAATCGGCCGCATGGGCTGCGATCTTGTAGGTGATAACCCCTGTTTTGACATCTTCTTTGTTTGGAAGTCCTAAATGTTCTTTGGGGGTCACATAGCAGAGCATGGCGCATCCAAACCATCCGATCATGGCCGCCCCGATGCCGGATGTAATGTGGTCATAGCCGGGGGCAATATCGGTGGTGAGCGGCCCGAGCGTATAGAAGGGGGCCTCCTGACACTCTTTGAGCTGTTTTTCCATGTTGATCTGAATCATCTGCATCGGAACATGGCCAGGGCCTTCAATCATCGTCTGAACCTCGTGTCTCCACGCAATTTTTGTTAATTCCCCAAGGGTCTCTAGCTCTCCAAACTGGGCATCATCGTTCGCGTCGGCAATAGCGCCCGGTCGAAGGCCGTCGCCTAAGCTGAAGGAAACGTCGTAGGCCTTCATAATTTCGCAAATCTCCTCAAAATGGGTATAGAGGAAATTCTCTTTGTGATGGGCGAGGCACCATTTGGCCAAAATCGCCCCGCCGCGAGAGACAATGCCAGCCACCCGTTTTGCCGTTAAGGGGACATAGCGTAAAAGAACGCCCGCATGGATGGTAAAATAGTCCACTCCTTGCTCTGCCTGTTCAATCAGGGTATCGCGGTAAATCTCCCACGTAAGCTCTTCTGCCTTGCCATTAACTTTTTCCAGTGCCTGATAAATGGGGACCGTTCCGATCGGAGTCGGCGCGTTGCGCAGAATCCATTCGCGCGTCTCGTGAATGTTTTTTCCCGTTGAGAGATCCATCACGGTATCGCTTCCCCAACGGATGGCCCAGATCATCTTTTCCACCTCCTCTTCAATCGAAGAGGCGATGGCGGAATTGCCGATATTGGCGTTGATCTTCACCAGGAAATTTCGTCCAATCACCATTGGTTCTGATTCGGGGTGGTTGATGTTCAGCGGAATAATCGCCCGCCCCCGCGCAACCTCATCCCTTACAAATTCCGGGGTGATGACCGATGGAATACTGGCCCCCCATGCAACGCCTGGATGTTGCGCCGAGGAGGTCTCTCCTAAACGGACCGCCTCCAACATCTGATTTTCTCGGAGGGCGATATATTCCATTTCAGGGGTGACCATTCCCCGTTTTGCATAATGCATCTGCGTAACATTCCTCCCGCTTTTGGCGCGCAACGGCTTTCGGATTTTCTGAAAACGGATTAGGTCCAGGCTCGGATCAGATGTCCGTCTCTTCCCATATTCCGATGAAACATCTGGGAGTTGCTCCACATCGCCGCGATTGATGATCCATGGCAATCGGTGGGGGAGCAGTCCCTCACGGATGTCAGCTTTTACCGTGGGATCGGTAAAAGGGCCGGAGGTGTCATAGACTAAAAAGGGACGGTTTTCCTTCATGCCGTTCCCTGTATAGGTTGGCGAAAGGGCGACCTCCCTCATCGGCACCCGAACGCCGGGGCTCTTCCCTTCAAGATAGACCTTTTTTGAAGCAGGAAAGGGATACGTTGTTAAGACGGATTTTTGATCAATGACGAGATGACTGTTATCATCATTCTTTTTCATGGCGATCCTTTCCTTAATTTAAGCGCTATATCTTAGAAACAAAAAACCGCACTTTATAAGGTGCGGTCCGCCATGCCGTTATTCCCTTCGCTGGCATTATCCAGATCAGGTTCAAAGGGTTGTCCCCGATGATCGGAACTCTCAGCCTGGCGGCACCCCGTTTCAATGCGTGGAATTATGGCATGCGAATCATTTTTAAGTCAACCAAAACTATTCAATTGACAGAAAATCGGCGTTCGGAAATAATTAGCTATATGTGTCATAATGGTCTTACGAAGCCTTACGTAACGCGGCAAAGAGGATGATCGATGGATAAGAGAGAAATTCAGGAGAAAATTAAAGACCTCGTCCTGTGGGTCGCAGGAAATGGCGGAAATGACGAACATGAAGATCATATCCGCGAGATGATGGGGACGGTGGTCAGACTCTCCGATCATTATGTCACGCATGCGGATATTAAGATTATCCATGCCGCGCTCAAGGATATGCGGTATGCCTTTAAGCTCTTTGCCCCCTATCGCGCGATGCGCAAGGTGAGCGTTTTTGGTTCAGCCCGAACCGCCCCTTCTGATCCGATCTACATGCATGCGGCCGAGTTTTCCGAACGGATCGTTAGGGCCGGTTTCATGGTGATTACAGGGGCAGGAGAGGGTATTATGTGCGCCGTTCAGAAAGGGGCCGGCCGGCAGAAAAGTTTTGGAATGAACATCTTACTGCCATTTGAGCAGGCAGCGAATCAGTTTATTGAAAATGATCCGAAGCTGATGTCGTTTAAATATTTTTTCACCCGCAAGCTCTTTTTTATGAAAGAGGCCAATGCGGTCGCCCTCTTCCCTGGAGGATTTGGCACACATGATGAGGGTTTCGAAGCCCTCACCCTTTTACAAACGGGGAAAAGTGAGCCGCTACCGGTTGTTTTTATTGATGTTCCTGGAGGGACCTACTGGAAATCATGGCAGGCCTATGTGGAAGACGAAATCCTCTCTCGGAACCTTATTTCTCCGGAGGACATGCATCTTTTCAAAGTAACGGATCAAGTGGAAGCGGCGGTTACCGAGATTACAAACTTCTACAGGAATTATCACTCGATTCGGTTTGTTAAGGAGACGTTGGTGATTCGGCTTAATCACCCGGTGAGTGACAAAATGCTGGAAGAGATCAACGACACATTCTCTGATATTGTTGTGGATGGCAAGATTGTGAAAACAGGGATCTTCCCTGAAGAGACGGATGAGCCGAGACTGATGTCGGCCCCTCGCATTGCCCTTCATTTTAATCGGCGGAATTTTGGCCGCCTTCGCCAGATGATTAATAGAATCAATCTTTATTGAACGGCCCGCTGATTCTTTGAGGATAAGGGAGTTATTGGAAGGTGGTGGAACGAAAACAGGTAAAGTCTGTTTGTGTTTTTGCCCCGGCATCGGTAGGCAATATTGGTCCAGGATTTGATCTTTTGGGAATGGCCCTTTCGGGCATGGGAGATACAGTTGTGGCGGCACGCCGGCATAAGCCGGGTGTTTCGATTACCCAAATTACGGGAGATCAAGGAAAACTCTCCTACCATGAGGATGAGAATACGGCGGGGATTGCTGCCAAGGCCGTCTTGACGCACCTAAAGATTCGCGAGGGGGTATCCCTAACGCTTCATAAGGATATTCCCGGAACCGGTTTGGGAAGCAGCGCAGCCAGCGCTGTGGCTGCCGCCTATGCGGTTAATATCCTTTTTGGTCAGAGGTTGTCTAAGACGGCGCTCATCCCTTTGGCGGCGGTCGCCGAGTCGAAGGTGAGCGGAGGATTTTTTCTGGATAATATCGGCCCTTCGATGATGGGAGGCGTGACATGGAACAATCCTTTCACAAAAGAGGTCGTCCGCCTCGGTTTTCTTCCTGATGCTGTTGTTGTGGTTGCGACTCCCGATTTTGCGCTCTTAACACGCGATTCCCGCCGGGTTCTTCCGCTCTCCATCCCGATGGAGCAGTTTGTCTCCAATATGGCCTATGCGGCCATGATCGCCTGGGCCACATCCAAGAATGATGTTAAACGCTTTGGACAATCGATTCAGGATTATGTGGTGGAGCCGGCACGCGCACCACTTATTCCGGGATTTAATGAGGCCAAAAAAGGCGCCCTTGCGGCCGGGGCGTGGGGTTGCTCCATCTCGGGCGCAGGTTCGTCTGTCTTTGCCGTTACGAATCATATAAAAAAGGGAGAAAAGATTGCGCAAGCGATGGTCGCCGGGTTTAAAAGCCATGGCGTGGACTGTCGGATTCGTATTGCGGCGATGGATCGACAGGGGGTGCGGGTTACAAAAAGTAGCCCAAAAAATAGCCATGAAGGAGAGGGGAAATGCCAAAGGGGATGACCTTGACCCAGTTTCTACGGGAGCAAAAACGGACTTCTACAGAAATAGATGAAAACCTCATTGGACTCATGGAAGGGATTGCCAAGATTGCAAAGGTCATCTCGCGCGAGGTAAATCAAGCGGGCCTCATTGATCTTTTGGGTTATCAGGGGGGCATCAATGTTCAGGGAGAGCGGGTGCAGAAACTCGACGCCTTTGCCAACGCAACCTTTATCAATGTTCTTGAAAGCTCCGGTTATTTGGCTGGGATGGCGTCGGAAGAAATGGAAAATATCTACACCGTTCCGGAAGGTCTTCCGAAAGGGGATTATCTGTTATCGTTCGATCCTCTGGATGGTTCATCGAACATTGACGTCAATATCAGTGTCGGCTCTATTTTTTCTATTCACAGGAAAAGATCTGCGGGTGATGCCGTATCGATTGCGGATTTCCTTCAAAAGGGGAGGGATCAGGTCGGGGCCGGTTATGTCATGTATGGCCCAAGCACAATGTTCATCCTTTCAATAGGCTTAGGCGTCCATGGATTTACCCTTGATGCCAGCATCGGAGAGTTCCTTCTTTCCCATGAGAATATAAAAATACCGATAAAGGGGGGAATCTATAGCATTAATGAAGGATATGCCTTTATGTGGGAAGAGGGGATTAAAAAATATGTGGAAGGGGCCAAAAAAGAGGGAAAGACGTTGCGTTATGTTGGATCATTGGTGGCCGACTTCCATAGAAATCTCCTAAAAGGTGGTGTTTTCCTCTATCCCGCCGACAGCAAAAATCCCCGAGGAAAACTTAGGCTGCTCTATGAAGCGGCGCCACTTGCCTTTATCGTTGAGCAGACGGGAGGGGCCGCCACAACCGGCAGCCAACCTATTCTCGAGATTGTCCCTGAAAAACTGCATCAGAGGGTTCCTCTGATTATCGGAAGTCTCAACGATGTAAAACAGGTCGAGGCCTGTTGTAACAAGACTGTGGCAGAATTATAGGGGTTTTTCGCTTGACAACAAATGCCCGTTGCAGTTTAAATATGGCCGGTAAGCCAATTGCCATTCCTATCCGAGATGCTGTTATAGGAAGTGGTTGTCCCATAAGGGCTCGCGATGAAATAACTGTGCGATTTGGCCGAGGGGATTTTGGCCCAGAGCAAGGCGCGAAGAGCGCGCATACTCGTCTGTATGTAAGCGATGAGCAACGCAGCTATGGGTTAAAAGCTACCGGTCGAATTGATACAGTTATACAGTTATTTCATCGCGAGCCCTAAACAGGGTGGAAGGTGCGCCGACGCCGTATTTTATATGTCGATCTTGAACCCAACTCCTGTCCCGCGCGACACTGCGATACGCTACCCAATTTAATTAAACCCTCCCTTTCTTCGGAAGAAATCCTTTTTCAAACTTCACATGTTATTTCATATCAGGCGTCTGGCATGGCGCCCGATCTAATCCTGCTCCGTCCCTCTCTTATCAACCCCTTGCCTGAAGTTCTATCTTCACTCCGAGAAAAGTGGGCCCAAAGTCCTGTCATTGGTCTTCTTTGCACTAAGTGGAACCATTCTTCCGGTTCTGTATTTCAATCCTTTCTGCACGGTTTGGATGATTTCCTTTCGTGCCCCTTCAAAGAGATTGATGTTATTCCTCGCATTCAGCGCCTGCTTCATTGGAAGGAGAAGGTCTTTGATCCTGTCAGCACGAAGATTACACGAGAAAGGATGCGCCGCGAATCGCTGGTCGGAGAGAGTCAATCATTCCTTCGCGTTGTTGAGAAAATACCGCTTCTGGCGCGAAGTGATGCGACGATCTTAATTTCAGGCGAAACAGGAACGGGAAAGGAGTTGGTCGCCCGCGCAATCCACTGCGCTAGTTCCAGAAAAGACAAAGCCTTTATTCCAATAAACTGTGGCGCCCTCCCTCGTCACTTCTTTGAGGATGAGCTTTCTGGACATACCAAAAAGGTGCAGGCCGATGCCTCTCCCGCGAAACGTGAATTCCTTCCCGAGGCAAAAGGGGGGACAATTTTCTTAGAGGAGATTGATGCCCTAATCCCTTCTGCACAAATAAAACTCCTGCGTTTCCTTCAAGATCGGAAATGTCGACTTAATGGATATGCGAACAACATTCCTTCGGATATCCGTGTCATTGCTGCCACCAGCTCTGACCTCCATGCCCTCGTGAAGGCAAAGCGCTTCCGAGAAGATCTCTATCACCAATTAAAGGTCCTCTCCGTGGCGCTTCCCCCTCTTCGCGAACGTATCGATGATGTCCCTCTTCTTGCCAATTACTTCCTCATTAAGCATGGAAGAGAGTTATCCAGGGCCCCCCTTCGTTTTTCCGCTGGCGCCATGCAAAAGCTTATGGCCTATCCATGGCCCGGGAATATTCAGGAGTTGGAAGGCGTCATCCAACGGGCCGTGATCTTAACGTTCTCCTCCACGCTTCAGCCAGGCGAAATCGACCTTCTACCTTATCAGCGGGATGTCCTGGAAAGGGGTACGCTACGTGAGGCAAAGGCCCAGACCATTGAGCGGTTTGAGCGGGCCTATCTTACCGATCTCCTGATTTCCCATTTCGGAAATGTCAGTCGGGCCGCAAGGGCTGCAGGGAAAGAACGCCGTGCCTTCCAGAGGCTCCTTCGAAAATATGGTCTTGAACGATCCACCTTTCAATCCTGACACGCTGACTTACCCTGAATGCGAATCACGCTGTAGACGCCTCCTCCTGTTTTTATTGGAATTTCCAGATAGCTATCCGAGGCAAATTAACCGCATTGACTTGTTTTAAGATTTGGATTACACCCATCGGATAATACTTTAAAGACATGATTTTATTTCAGAAATATCATCAAGGAGGCCAGATTTCAAATGGAGATTCAGGGGATTGCGGTACTGGATACTTTTGTGTATGCCAAAGATTTTCCTCAATACCGGCAAAGAGGGGAATCACCCGATCATACAAGAATTGCGTCAACGCGACGTAAAGACATGAAAGATCCGAATAAGGTGCCTATTATCATTCCACCTCCCAGTAAAAAAGAAACGTTAGACTTTAAAATTTCGGTTGATGAGAAAACAGGCAACACGATATACCGTGGTATCGATGGAAAAACGGGCGATGTTGTTTGGCAGGCTCCCGCAAAGGAAGTGGTCAATCTGTCCCAGTGGATAAAAGAAACGGTAGGGGAAGTGTTGGACCGTGTGGTTTAATTTCCGAAAGCCTCGAGCCCATGGCCCAGGAACGCAACAGAGGAACTTTTTCAACACCTCCTCGGATTAAAAATCTACCAGGAAACTTCAAGGGCGATGCGGCGCATGGCTGGGATCAAACTACGGCATACGCCTATCCCATGGACAGCGATAGAAACTGGTTCTGCTATCTAAATCCCCTCCCCTTGCGGGAGGGGATGAAGGGGAGGGGAAACCAGGCTTGGTGATCTTTCACCCTCTCCC
>CAYJWQ010000044.1:0-14567 GCA_964373895.1 uncultured Nitrospirota bacterium | reverse complement strand
GATGAAATGGTCCGGGAACTCCTGCCGGAATTGCTCAAGACTCCCCGCTGGAGAAATATCGGCAACGACAATGAAGACCTTTGGATCTTTTTTTGAAATCTGGTAAAGGGTTCGTGCAAAGGTATTTCTCATCCAGCCTCCAGTTCCCGCATGGCCACCTTATACTCTTCCGGAGAGGGAGAACGATAATGCCAAATGGCTTGATTCTCCATGTAGCTGACCCCTTTCCCCTTTGTGGTCCTTCCAATCACCATGAAGGGTGACAAACCTTTTCGCTGGGCACACACATCCAGTATCTGTTTCGGATTATGACCATCCACCTCGATCACTTCCCATCCAAATGCTTGAATCTTCTCCAGAACCGGATAGAAATTAGGGTGTGTCTGGCTGGTTTGTCCCAGCGTTTGAAAATCATTGAGATCTACAAAAACAATCAGGTTGGACAGATGAAGATTGGGAGCGAACAGAATCGCCTCCCAGGTTGCTCCTTCTTGCAACTCGCCATCACTGAGTACAACATAGATACGCCGGCTAATTTCGAATACTTTGTCCGCAATTGCCATACCCACAGCAATCCCTAACCCATGCCCCAATGAACCGGTAGATGCCTCGATCCCAGGAACACCATAATCGGGATGGCCACCTAGTCTCCCGCCTGGGGTGCAGAAATGATCCATATCTTCTTGAGATAACACACCCAATTCTTCCAAAACCGCATACTGTGCCACCGCACCATGTCCTTTTGACAAAATAAAGGTATCCGGGTTTTCAACTCTATCGCCTCGTCGCATCATCCCAAAGTAGATCGTATCCACAATTTCAAGACAGGAAAACGCCGGGGCAATATGTAAAGCGCCGACCTTTTGAGAGAGCCCGATAACGCGCCTTCTCATCCTTAAGCATCGTTGCCTTGCAACAACCACATCGAAGTTTTCTGGAAAAAGGGTCTGATCGTTCATTTAGATACCGAATTATGCATAGAGAACATACTTATCGGGTGCCACCCTCAAAAGATCAAGATATTTTTTCCCCCACACAACCATCTCTTCGATTCCTTGCTGTAGGCTGATCTCCTGTTTCCAACCGACATCCTTGATGATCGTGCTACTGTCCAACCAATATTGGGCATCTTCACCCGGCCGCGCGGGGGAGATATCACAGAACTCCTCCAGGGTCAAATCAAGCTCCTCAGCAACCATTTTTACAAGGTCTCGAATCGAGGTTGGCTCCACTGGCCCGACATTGTAAATCTTACTCAAAGGGGCCTTTTCACTGACAAGATAAATAGCGCGCGCCAAGTCTTGCGCGTGCATATAAGATTTTCGGAAATCTCCTCCCCCTTGTAGCGGCATCCTCTGGCCGGTCAGGCCACACAGTACCGCTCTGGGAAGAACCCGATAGACCTGCTGGCCTGGTCCGTAGGCGTTGGAGGGCCGGATAATATTCATCGGGAAGTGAAGGACGTTCACAATCGATTGAAGGTGCATGTCTCCAGCCAATTTGGAAACCGCGTAAGGACTCGTTGGTTTCATGGGAGAATCTTCTTTGGCCGGAAAATCGACCGAGCCATAAAGCTCAGACGTCCCGATCTGAATCCAGCGCTCCAGGTAATCCCTCGCTGCGAGACCTTCCGTTATTTTGGCAAGAGCGGTCAAATTGGTTTCGTAAAATCGCCACGCCTTGGTCCAAGAGGTCGCATAGGCCAGCGCGGCAAAGTTGACAATCACCTGGGGTTTTTTGGAATCAAACAATTCAAACAGACGGTCCTGCTCATAAACGATATGAATTTGATGGTATTCATACCGGGGGTCCCCTTTTCCCACATCCAAAGTGAAGGCAGGGGATTTTTCCGGGTTTCTTCCAACACAGATCACCTTTTTAGGATTGGCATGCTTCAAAAGGAAAAGCGCCAAGTGTACACCAAACACACCGTTCCCGCCGAGGACAATATATGTCTTCATCAGCCCCCTTTCTCCTACTTTAATGTTTATAAAACTCCCGAATCGTGTCGAGCATATATTCTACCTGGGACAACGTCACATGTTGATGCGCCGGAATAGTGATGATCTCAGAGGCCTGCCGTTCGCACATCGGAAAGTCCCCTCGCCGATACCCCAAACTAGCCGCCGCTGGTTGCAAATGGATCGGAATCGGGTAATGAATCTTCGCTTCAATCTCTTTGGTAACCAGGTAGGATAGAAGCTCATCGCGACGGGATACACTCGCGATGTAGATTTGATAAACCTCCCTGTTCCCCGGCGGACGATAGGGAACACTAACAAACTCTGATAGATCTTTCAAACCGGCATCCAATAGTCTCGCATTACGAACCCTTCTCTCCAGGCTGTCTTCGATGGCATCAAGCAATCGGCCAGCCACCACCGCTTGAATCGGTTGAAGACGGTTGTTAACCCCCCAAATCTCAACGCGATCGCGGTCGCTAAGACCATGATTATGGTAAAGCCTTAAAAAAGCGGCTGCTTCATCATCATCCGTAACGATAATTCCCCCATCTCCCCAGACATTCAGCGGTTTCAGCGGATGCATGCTAAAGGCATTCACTTTTCCAAAAGTTCCCACAAAACGCCCATTTACTTTGGCACCCACCGCCGGACAGGCATCCTCCACCACCGGCAGACCGTATCGGTCTGCAATCTTAACAATGTTCTCGATCTCACACGGACACCCTCCCCAGTGAACCGGCAAAATGGCCCGGGTTCGAGACGTGACAGCCGCCTCAACCTTATTGACATCAATTTGATACCGTTCGTCACAGTCCACAAACACCGGCCTCGCCCCAGCGGCCACAATGGCACCCACCGTGGCGATAAAGGTGTTCGGAACCGTGATCACTTCATCTCCCGGCTTTACACCTACCGCCTTTAACGACAAGATGAGGGCATCGGTGCCCGTGTTGGTTCCTATCGCATGTTTAACTCCAATGTAACGGGCAAATTTCTTCTCGAACGCATATACGTAGGGGCCGAGGGTAAATTCTCCGCTGGCCACCAGGCGACGCAAGTCTTCAAAATAAGGATCGACCCCTGCAAATTGCTGATCCAAATAGGCATATTTAACCCGCATTCATATCTCCTTTAAACAGCACCCTTATAGAAATTTGTAATCAGATTAACCACCCAATCCTGTTGGGCGACAGTGAGGGTGGGATAGAGCGGTAAACTTAAAATTCTCCCCACGTATTTCATCGTGCATGGAAAATCAGCCTCTGTATAGCCCAGTTCACGCGCGGCAGGCTGAAGATGGATGGGGGTGGCATAATGAATCAAGGCCTCGACACCACTTTCATTCAAATAGCGTTTCAGATCATCCCGACGCTCCGCCCTCACCACATACGTCTGGTAAACGCAACGCTCTCCTGGGGCCTCGTCTGGCACCTCCACATATGGCCTCAATAATTCATTGTAACGGAATGCCAGTTGTCTCCTCTTCTCCGTCCATTTTTCCAGATGCGCCAACTGAATTCGAAGCAACGCCGCCTGCAACTCATCCATGCGGCAGTTATCACTCCAGAACTCACACTGGTCTCTATTAACTAAACCATGGTTGCGCGCTTTGATCATTTGGTCAAACACGTCCTGATCATTTGTTGTGATGATTCCTCCATCGCCGAAGGCATGTAGGTTTTTCAATGGATGCAGGCTAAAGCCAGCGGCATTCCCCCAGTTTCCTACCCGCTTTCCATGAAGGCCCGCACCAACAGCCTGCGCCGCATCTTCTAACACAAATAGATCGTGACGCCTGGCGATTTCAAGAATTTCTTCCATCCGAGCGGGGCGCCCCGTAAGATGAACGGGCATAATCGCCCTGGTATGGGGAGTAATCGCGGCCTCGACACGATCTGGATCGATGTTCCCATCTGACCGGATGTCTGCCAACACGGGACGGGCGCCCGACAAGACAATCGATGAGGCTGATGCGATGAACGAGTTGGGCGCCGTGATCACCTCATCTCCCTCTTTTAAACCCAAACCCCTTAAAACCAGGTATAAAGCACATGTTCCCGTGGCTACACCAACGGCAAACCTGGTCTCACAGTATTGTGCAAACTCCCTTTCAAAACCCGCCACCTCCGGACCCAAAATATAGCGGCCCCCTTCGAGCACTCTCTCAAAGGCAGATACCAACTCCTTTTTGATTAAGCCTGCCTCCTGGCTAAGAGCGGTATATCGCACGGTCATCGCTGACTGAGTCATAGTAAGCCTTAAACCCCTCGCTCAAAAGTAGCGAGGGCCCTGTCCCATATTGCTACCAAGTAAGAGGGAATCGGATAGTTCTCCGCTTCTTCCCGCCGGATAAATTGAAGCGCCTGCCCCTCCCGGCAATAAACCTGCTGCGCTCCATCATATCTCGCCCAAAAGACAGTCAAGGGACAGAGGGGAAACCCTTCCTGACAATCTTCCATAGAGGTCAGCCAGTGCAATTCAGAGCAATCATAACCTGTCTCCTCATGAAATTCTCTTCTGGCACAGGCCTCCATCGACTCTCCGGCTTCGGCATGTCCCCCTGGTGGCACCCACATACCGGCATGGCGTAACCCAGGCTTATTGTCCCGATGTTGGAAAAGGGCCGCACCATCCTCGCGCAAAAGGATGACCGCAGCCACCTCCTCTCTCATCCTGGCCCCACACCCATCTTCTGGCTACTCTGCCGCAAACCGTCTTCCAGGGACACAAAAGAAAAAGAGGGAAAAACCTTAATAAGTGCAGAGAGATCAAAGTGGCGATGCGTGATGGGCGTCCGTCTCGGTAAATGCTCCATCTTAACCGGCTTCCCTGCTGCATGGACGACTGCCTCCGCAACTTGCAAAAAACTACGCGCCTTCCCCGTTGCCAGATTTAATACGTCCGCTACCCGATGGGAAGCGGACAATTCAATAAGGCGACAGACATCTTGAACATAGATGTGATCCCGCGTCTCTTCGCCATTTCCAAAAAGAGAGATAACGCCCTGGGCCAAGGCCGTTCTCATAAAGCGATTGGGACCATAACTGTTGTGTGTATCCCCCTCACCATATACTAAGGAAGAACGTAAAACCGTCAAAGGAATACCCGCTTTCTTCGCCGAATGCGCCAGCATCCCCTCTCTTGTCAGATGGGAAATTCCGTGCAGACTGGAAGGATGACACTCCGACGCTTCATCCACGAGAGGAATATCATCCCTGTACACAGCGTCTGAACTCAGATAAATCAGATGTCCACAACCCCGTTTTTCTAAAAAGAGGCAGATGCCCTCCCCCATTTTTAGATTCTGGATCACTGTGGGCACTCCCACACTCTTATCCGGCGTAATGCAGGAGATAAACACGACGGTATCCCCCGTTCGTACCGACTCCGATAACCGATCTGCTGCATCGGGCCTTGTGAGATCTAGTTGGGCTGAAGAAAAACCGATCGCTTGGACTCCCCCCTCTTTGAGATACCTGACAAGATGAGAACCAATAAACCCAGACGCCCCCAACACCACCACCCGATTCGGAATCAGGGCTGTCGAAGAGGTCTGTTGCATCATCCTGTCTCCCCCCCTATCACTGCCCTTCCCAAGGTCGAATAGACAAATCCCTCTTCAGCCAGGGGGCGCTCGCGCCAAATAAGGGAGGGGTCAATAACAAGGGGCTGCACGAGCGCCTTCTTGACAGCCGGGATAGATATCTCCGCAAACTCCTCCCATGCGGTCATGATAACAAGCGCATCGGCACCCTGACAGGCCTCTATGGGTGAGGAGGTCTGAACGACGTTCGGATTCTCCCCAACGAATGTGGCCTGCGGGTCATAAAGTTTTACCTTAAAATCGGACAACGACTTCAAAAGAGACAATGTAGGCGAATTCTTTGTCGATTTTGTATTTGGCTTATATGCCAATCCCCACACAGCAATGGTCGCATCCTTCCGGCAAGACAAGACCTGGTGATGCAAGGTCTTGATAACCCAGTCGCAACGATATCGGCTGTGACGGATAAAAGCGCGCGTCACACAATCGTTTATTCCGTGTTCCTCCGCCAGTCCCTCGACGGTGATTAGATCGCGCAAAAGGTTCCCTCCGCCAATCCCAAGCCCCGGCGTCAGGTAGGCGTGCTGCCCAATTCTTCGATCTAGCCGCAATGTCGATGCAATGTCGGTCCAATCCGCCCCGATCGCCTCGCAGACCTCCGCCAGCGTGTTTGTGGCGCTAATCGAGGCTGAAAGAAAGATATTGATGGCGATCTTGGCCAGTTCCGCGCTCTCGTACCGCATCGTCAGGATAGGGCAGCCAAAAAGAGACAGATATTCATGATAGGGTTTGGGAAGCGCAGAGCGTGGATCGAGGCAGCCGACGATATATCGCTCCGGATGGAGGGCACGCTCGACCGCGCATCCAAAGATGAGCGTTTCGACCTGATAAAATAACTGGACGCCACGATCACCCAATATAGACTGATGCTCCAAAGACAACCGCCTCGTCAGGCCAGGCGGCACCTGGCTCAACAGAACAAGGACAGCGCCCCGCCCGACATGGATCATGACCTGATTCATCAACTGTCGCAATCCCGAGAGGTCACTTTTATTTTCTTCATCAGTCGGCAGATCCAACGAAAGATAGATTAGATCACAGCCGCCTAATTTTGATCCCTCCGAGGTAAAAGAAATCCGCTCCCGATTGGCGCTCAAGAGCTCTGGCAACTGCGGTTCCAAGACGGGTAATTTTCCAATCTCCACTCCTTCACAAACATCAGGCTGGGGATCATACGCAACGACCTTTAATCCCTTCGAGGCCGCAACGATGCTTGAAACCACTCCAAGATGTGAAAGTCCCGCAAAGCCGATCATGCCGAGCACTCCACACCCATTTTGGATGCAAGGCCCCGCAACGTTTCACTGATCCATACATCGTTTTTTAAATTTGTCTGGCTGGTTTTACAAATCTCTTTAAAGTGCTGATATTCAGCGGTCCACGTCGGATCGGCACATTCAATTGTACGCGTCTCCTGTTCCGGCTTCCCGCTCGGAAGAACCCTCTTCCGGACAATGAACTCACTCGGCCCCCACTTGCACAAACCGCGAATATGTGCCGTCCCCAACTCCCCAAATACATCTACCGTAAAAGTATTTCTCCAAGAGACCAATGTCATTTCCATCTCGATCACTGGCCTCCCTGCTAATCCAAAAAAGACATGATCAAAAGACCGATTTTCAAAACAATTAAAACTCCATGGCTCAAAAGTCCCTCGAAGGGGCCCCAATAAAAACAGCGCCATATCGAGCAGATGCGAGCCAAGATCAGGAAGCACACCCAGACCGAGGTCTTTCCAGGCAGAGAGGCGAACATCCCGGGCCGTTCCATTCCCATAAAAGAAACGAACAAGATAGATAGACCCAAGAGAACCCGTATTGAGAAGTTCTTTTAGGTGAACCAGATGGGGCTCAAAACGATGATTATAAGCGGTATAGCAGGTTGTCCCCGATGACTGGGCAAGAGACTCCAACTGAAAAAACTGGGTATTCTCTTTTGCCAACAATGGTTTTTCAACCAGTACGTGTTTTCCATGGGCCAACAGGTATTCCAATAAACCAAATTTCACAGCATCGGGTGTACAGACCAACGCGGCTTGATATCTATCCAGCGGCACATCTTCAATAGACTGATATTGCGCCTTGGGGTCGACCGGGTCCACGGTTACAACCGCCTCCTCGCCCGCCACAGCCAGCCGCTTATTCCCCTGGATTCCTAACCCAACCACCGCAACATTCATTCGTATTTTGCCCGCTTTTCAATCGCATTCAGTTTCTTGATTACATCCTCCGGAGATACAGGATAATTCCCATCGCGTTCGCACGCCACCGCGGCAGCCATCGATCCGAGTATAGAAGCAATTACTTCAGACTTGGTGGAAACAAGCGCGAGTGTGGCGTAGGCCAAGAGGGCATCTCCGGCGCCAACAGGATCCACGACAGGGTCCGCAAAACTATCCACCGTGAAGAAGGCCCTGTAGTCGGCCTGCGCGTGGGGACGGTAGGTCAGGATGCCACGGTTTCCTAGTTTCATGATCAGGTACTTGCATTCTGCCCGACTATACAGCTCCAGCGCGAGCGGCCGCACTACCGAATCCTGGTCCGCCAAGGAGAAACGCGCCTCTCGCTCGTTGGGCGTGATCAGATCAAAACCGACAAAGTCGAGAATGTTCCCCCACCGATTGGCCACCTGGCTATCGGCCACACGCAACACCCCTCCCGGCACGCACCCTGCCAGCTCCGGAATCGTCCTCCGGCTGAAAATCCCGTGCCGGAAGTCGCTAAAAACACACGCCTCGACCTGGCTCGATTTTAACGAATCCTTGAGTCGGGAAAGCAATTTATCGGAGATGGGGCGATTGTCCACCTTGTCCACTTTTAGCATCCGATAGTCACCAGAAATAAAGGCATTTTTCTGCGTGGTCGGCCGCGTGGAATCAATAAGGACGTCGCATTCCACACCGGCGGACTTCAGATCACTTAACACAAGGTCTTTCAGGGGGTCCTCCCCCATCACCGTTGAAAACTTGACCTGCGCACCCGCCCGCTGCATATGCTTTGCGACAATCGCAGCCCCCCCGGAGAAATCGATCTGTTTCTCATACTTCACGCTAAATGTGGGCGTCTTGGCGGTCCCTCCAATCATCGTGCAGTAGGTATAAGAATCGACAATCGTATCGCCCACCACGTGCACTCGGAAACCCTTGAACCGCTCCATTGCGCCGCGCAGGGCATCAAAAGTCAGACCGAAGGATTCCATCAGGACTATCAACTTTTCGTCGGCAATGTTAGGTGGGGCCAGATTCAATAGGGCAGAGGAGGAGTAAACAACGTCTCCTGGGGTAAAGATGATCTCGCCACCATATGCCTCCAAAATCGCCATCTCCTCTCGCGTCTTGGGATTAACCCCCTCTTTAAAGTATTCGTACCCCTTGGCAAAATAATCGGGTTGCAGATAGGACAAGTTCTCCAAAGGAGTTGGATTGGGGTCAATCAAGACATAATCGATGATCTCTAACGCCGCCAAGTTCATCGCCCGTAGCTGTTCTGGAATAAAAGGCCGAAGGTTCGCTTTCGAGATATGCGCATCACAGGTCAGACTGGCCACTAATATATCCGCCTTCCCACGGGCATACATCAGGTGGCGGATGTGGCCGGGGTGAACAATATCGAACGTTCCGTGGCACATGAGGACCTTACTTTTCCGAGGATGAGGGCCGATGATAGACAGGATCTCCTCTCGCGTCTTAATCTTTCGACGATAGTCCTCGCTCTTTCCTCTGGACATTATGCCTTCCCGAACGAAAATGCCTTAAACCACGCCTCAGTTGCCGCCTGAATCGAAGCGGGTTCCCAAAGCGGGGCATTACGCCAGTACTCAATATTTTCAAGCATCCTCTTCACCCCATCATCAAAAGGAACCGAAGGAGACCACCCAAGATGCGACTGGATCCTGGAGATGTCCGCAAAGGTGCAGTCCGGCTCGGCGGGACGCTTTGGTAGATGGATTACCTCTCCACCTCCCAGGAGATCAACGAGGAGATTGACCGACTGGGGAGAGCCAGCACCCAGATTGTAAACCTCGTTTTTCCGGTCTGAAAAGGCCGCCAGGCAGAATGCCTGTACCACATCGGTTACAAACAAAAAATCACGCGTCTGGGTGCCATCCCCTACCACGGTGAAAGGTTTTCCCGCCAACTTCTGTTTTAAAAAAACGCCGAAGACGGCGCCATAGGCGCCGCTGGTGCGCGAACGGGGACCGAAGGCGTTGAAAATCCGGATGGAAATAACCGGCAGATGATAGACTTGACCCCAATGAAAAACAGACAGTTCGGCTAAATATTTACTTAACGCATAAGGATATTGTGGGCTAATATCAGCCTTTTCAGTGGTAGGCAGTTCCGTCGCCAGGCCGTAACATGAAGAGGAGGCCGCGTTCACAAACCTACATGACCCTGCGTGTCGCGCCGCCTCCAGCACATGCACCGTTCCCATCACATTGGCAGAGAGATACGCCTCCGGCTCTTCGATCGATGGAACGATCTCTCCCACACCCGCAAAGTGGAAAACAAATTCCGCCCCCCGAAATAAGGAGTCATTCGATGTGACCTGCCTGACATCCCGAATATCCAGGACAAGGTCAGGATTCCCCTTGTGATGGGATAGATTCTCTTCACGACCGCTCGAGAGATTATCTATGGCATGGACACGGAAACCTTCGGCCAGGAGTCTGTCTACCATGTGGCTGCCGATAAAACCTGCCCCGCCGGTCACCACTGCCATCCTTTTCTGGGTCATTTCAATCCCATTTTCTTTACCATCTTTACATTCACGTAGCGATCATCCTCAAGGCTTTTTAGAAGCCTTCCCTCCTTGAAAGCCAGACACAACTGTCGAACGGCATCTTCCACGGAACGCTTAGGAACATACCCAATCCGCTCGGCAATCTTTCTCGAAGAAACATGGTAGGAACGAAGATCATTGCTTGGACTGGTCACCACCTGGATGGGGGCTATCTCCGGCATCTCCTCTTCCACCACTCTCCGCACCATGTCAGCTAATTCTGAAACAGTATGATTTTGATAGCCTGCATTGAATATCTCACCCGCAATCAGGGATTCCGGCATCTCAAGGAGTTGGACATATAGCTCCGCAATATCTTCAATGTGAATATTCGGTCGTTTTTGCGTGCCGCCAAACACCGTAATCTGTCGTTTATGAACCGCCAGATTCGTGAGGATGTTCACCGTGAGATCAAGTCGCATGCGGGGAGAATATCCGCAGACGGTAGCCGGCCGGATAATCACCGCCGTAAAATCAGGAGATTGGTACTTCAGAAGGATCGGTTCAGACAGCCCTTTATACCGATTATAGTCGGTTAAAGGGACTAAAGGATGATTCTCGGTTACCTCCGGCGCATCGCTCACGCCATACACTGAGCTGGTGGAGGCGTAGATGAACCGCCTCACCCCCGCCGCCTTGCACGCCAAGACCATCGGTTCTAAAGAGTCATAGTTCACCGCTTTACTTAAAGCGGGCTCCAGTTCGAAACTCGGATCATTGGAGATACAGGCAAGATGGATGACACTATGAACATCCTTTAACGCCGAGGCAAGACAAGGTATATCCCGGATATCACCCTGAATCGTGGTGAGATGAGGATGGGGACACAGACCCGCAGATCCAAAAATCATCAGGTCATAGACAACCACTTCATAGCCAGCATCCAAGAGCTTGGGAACGAGAACACAACCAACATAACCAGCCCCTCCCGCCACAAGAACCTTTTTCACCAAGAGAACGACTCCCTACCATAGATCCCCTCTGCAAAAATCGGCGAGAAGATCAGGGGTTACAACCGATTGCAGGACTCAAAAACAGAACGAAACCTCTCTCTGGCCTTTCGGCAAAGCACCGCAGTAGAATAAAACCCTTCCCGTTGGATGGGCAACAAGCGGCTGATTGATAGCCACAAGCAGCGCCCCAGATGTCCTCCCCTATCGCGGTCCAAGTAATATCGGGTCGCTTCGAAATTGTCAAGTGTTTAGTTGAACAGTGTTTAGTTGAAATCGGGTGTGAGACATAGAAGTTCACAAAATTGACTTACCCTTTGTTTTTGCCTATTATCTTGTTGCTTAATAAACATCAAGATAATACAGACAATAAGGGTAGTTCCCTTCCCCCCTTTGCGGGGGAAGGAGAGGATGGGAGGGGGGTGAAAGGCCGGCCAGGCGTCTTTGCGTAGACCTCACTGACGCCGAATGGAGCCCGTGGCAACGCCTTCGCCAACGGCAAGTTGAGGGCTTCAGATTCCGCCTATCCCTCTTGGCTCCTACATCCCCCCACCTGCATCCTCCCCCGCAAGGGGGGAAGATGCCCCACAGACCCATACTTTCCCATCTTGAGCCGAAATTTACAACTTCTATGTCTCACACCCGTTGAAATCGCTGGGGACAATCCGAGACTCGATGATGTCCACCTCGTCCCGAACACAGGTGATAGAGACAGTCCACATTTTTTAGAAACCTGCTATGTGAGCCATTTTTGGAAGTCCGTGAGAAACTGATTCACCGCCTCGTCTGTCTTGGGATGCGCAACCATCTGTTGAAAGAACTTAGGAGGGATCGTGACAATGGCAGCACCGGCCTGAAAGGCCGCATTGATGGCGCAGATATGGCGGCCGCTTCCCACGATGATCTGGGAGGGGGAACTCCATTCTTTAAAAAGGAGATGGACCTGCTCGACGATCGAGTAGGCGTCATAACCGGTATCCCGAATCCGTCCGTAAAAGAGGCTCACGAAATCGGCGCCAGCCCGCGCGGCCATCACCGCCTGATTGAACGACATGCAACAGGTGCAATTCACCTTGATCTGACGGTTTTTGAGTTCCCGGATGACCTCCAACTCGTTCCAACCGATGGGTACCTTCACGTTCAAGCCCGGATAATCGCCGAAATGCCTCACGAATTCCTCCGCCTGCCGGATCATCTCGGTTGGATTGGATGAGAAGACCTCCACGCTCAGAGGTATGTCATATCCGTATTTCTGCAACAGATGGATGATCTTCCGGATATGATCCTTAAAATCGCACTTCTCTTCCTTGGACAGGATGGAGGGGTTGGTGGTGATCCCAGAGGGGAAACCCCTCTTTAACGCCTCTTCAATATCGGCCAGGCTGGCCGAATCAATAAATATTTTCATTCCTTCTTCTCCTTATTTAACGGTTCCCTATTTGACAGACTCCCACTTCATCTCATTCACCAAGAGGGCCGGATGAGAGACGATGAGGTGCCAGACGACCGCCTGGAACGCCTCCGCGTGAGGGGTCACGGTCGAGGGGTTGACGGTCGGAATCACCACGCACGCGTCCGCCACCTCTGCCGTGTATCCTCCATCTCTCCCTACCACGCCATACACCTTCGCCCCGGCCTTTTTAGCGGTCCGAATCGCCTCCACCAGATTGACGCTGATCCTCTTCTTTTGATGACCCCCTCCCACCGAAAAGACAAAGACCGCATCCTTGGGACCGATGCGGCTTCCCTTCAACCAGTTGGCATACGAGGAGTCCCAGCCATCGTCATTGATCCGCGCCGTGAGTTCCGACACGTTGTCGGTCGGCGTATAAGACTCCATCCCGGCGATCTTTCTAAAGTCGTTCACGGCATGCGAGGCATTCCCCGCGCTCCCCCCGACCCCCAGAAAGAAGAGGCGCCCTCCTCCCGCGCGAAGGGCAACCAGTCCCGTAATGATCTTCTCGACCGCCTCCCGGGAGATCTTCTGTGAAATCTCCCCTACTTCGTCCAGGTAAGACGTGACATATGATGTGGTTTGGACCCCCGTTTTTCGCCCCTCTGTGGTGGTAGGGACCGCCGCTGGCAAGGAGGCGACGGCGTCATGCGCCCCATCCCCCGGATGATATGAGCGCCGAAGGAGAAGGGTCCGGCAACCTGCCTCCGCCCCCGCCCGAATGTCCTTCCAAGAGTCCCCGACGATGAAGGAGAGGGCAAGATCGATTCCCTCTTCCGCCGCAATCTGCCGAAGCATCCCTGGCTTCGGTTTTCGGCAGGGACACCCATCGGCGTCATCATGGACACAGGCAAGGGCCCGCTCCACCGGCAATTCCGCGAGGACCTTTTTTGTGATTTTATTGAGTGACTGAAGGGGAAGGAGGCCACGCGCCACCTCCGGCTGATTGCTCACGATAAACAGTCGGTAGCCCTCTGCCTTCAACGCCTCTAACCCGGAAAACACCCCCTCCGCAAAATGAAATTCCTCCAGCGAGCGAGGAGATCCAACACGCCCCTCCCGGAAGACGATCTCATTGATGACACCATCCCGATCCAAAAATACCGCCCGCGACCCCATCCCCTTCATACAGCCACGGCATCCAGCGGAACCACCGCATTGGATCGCGCCGACAGGTAAAGGGGGTCGATCATGGTCATCACGGCCACACCATCCCGTGGCGAACCCCAGGAGGAGACCCCTTCCAGGCACCACGCATAAAGTCAGCCCACTCCGCCTCCCAGGGGAAATCTATCCCCTCAAATCTCTCTTCTTTCATCGTTAAGGAATGCCCCCCGACTGATTTCGAATGGCTGAAATCAACCTCTCTGTCCATAGCTTCCTCCCAGACCCTCCACAGTCAAAACCCCAAACCGACAGGTTACCTCGCATGAGAAGAGATTCTTCCATTAGGTCCAGCTTGTGGGAAACTGGCGACCACACCGCTCTTATATCGAAACAGGCCAAACCCGTTGTCTTCCATGGATGGATTGGCCACACCGCCGTTTAATGAATGGCAAAGGCCTCCTGGAGAAAACCGATAAACCACTGGATCAGATCACAGATGTGAACCCCCTGATCAATCGTCTCTTCCCTCCAGACAGGGGTGGATTCCCCAGCCATTTCCTCTCATAACCGGGTCTGCCTCCATGCCCATATCGGGCCCGCACGTGAATGATCTCTCCAAGAGAGACGAAACAGTTCTAAACCGGGCAAGCGCGGATTCAAACTGTGTTCGCCTCGCTTCCAACTGCGTCATCGTATTCTCTCAATCTC
>CAYJWQ010000043.1:2342-14768 GCA_964373895.1 uncultured Nitrospirota bacterium | reverse complement strand
GCCGAAGTGGTGGAACTGGTAGACACGCTAGGTTCAGGGTCTAGTGGGGGTGACCTCGTGGGGGTTCGACTCCCCCCTTCGGCACCAGGGGGGGGGGTGCCGGAAAGGGTAAGTTTGAAACTGAATTAATTGACTGTTCAACTTTGATTCTGGAGAGGGATGCGATGGAACCGATCGGATTTGATGTGAAGGAGTCATTGGGTTCTCACAATACGGATTATGAAAGCCGGAGTTATATGAAAGGCGATCTTGAAATAGTGGGTCAACGATTACAAACATTGGAAGAGGGCATCTCTAACGAGCGGCACGCATTGATGAGGATGTATGAATCTTCTTAGATTGGCAGCGGTTGCCGCCCGGCCATAGATTGTTCGTTCCTGAAATGCCAGCGTCGGTTAAGGATGAAGCTTGGTGAGCTGATTATGCGTGACAGACAAGAAGAATGGGTGTTTACGTCTCTCAGAAAAAATACTTTGAAGAAGCCTACCGATCTGGAGAGCATGGATGGCCGGTGGAGGGTCCATCGGCGCCGGTCGTCCGATTCTTAAACCAGTTTAAAAAAGAGAAACCGTTCGGTTCCGTCCTCGACATCGGCTGTGGCGAAGGACGGCATGTTGGCCTTTTCGCAGGGCAGGGTTATTTTTCGGTCGGTCTGGATTATCAATGTCTTGCCCTCTCTCGCGCACGCCTTCTCCATCAGGATAGATATCTTTGTCTCCATTTTGTTTTAGGGGACCTCTTTCATCTCCCTCTTAGGCCGAATAGCTTTGACGTTATTCTGGATTATGGTTGCTTTCACCATGTCAGGAAACAGGATGCGGGCATCTATTTTAAGAATGTCTTTCCCTTATTGAAGGCTGGGGGATACTTCCTCCTCTCTTGTTTCTCAACCCGCTTTAAGCATCACCCCAACGAACGAAGAACGAGGGATTGGTTGGTGCATAAAGGCCATTATGATCGTTTTTTCGAAAGGAAGAGTTTTAAGGGGATTTTTGGCAATATGTTTAAAATTATCCATATCGAGGAGGAACGGCAGACCCTTTATGCGTTCTATCATGTCCTAATGTGTAAAAAGGGAGGTTCATCATAGCGTTATGCCCAATATCGCCTTTGTCAACGGTCAATGGATGCCCCTTTCAGATGCGAAGGTTTCCGTCGAGGATCGCGGCTTTCAGTTTGGCGATGGGATTTATGAGCTGATCCGCACGTATCATAAGAGGGCGTTTCATCTTCATGAGCATCTTGCCCGACTGCAAGAGAGCGCGAAGAAGATTGAAATCCCTTTACACTATTCATCTCACGATTTGGAAAAAATCATACAGACAGGATGCCGGAAGGGCGGTTATCTTGATACCAAGATCTATATCCAGGCCACACGAGGCGTAGCCCCACGCATACATTCTTTCCCTAAAAAGACAAAGCCGACGTTCGTAATAACCTTCAGGGAATTTAAACCGCTTTCAGGAAAAATAAGAGAAAATGGGATCGCTGCGGTGTCGCTTCCAGATATACGCTGGGGAAAATGCGACGCAAAATCGCTGAATCTTCTTCCGAATTGCATGGCACGGGAATTTGCCCTGCGATCCGGGGCCTTTGAGGCTATTTTTGTCCGCGATGGCATTGCCTATGAAGGCGCCGGAAGCAACATTTTTGCCATCTTCGGCGATAGAATCGTCACGCCGCCCCCAGGGCCCTATATCTTATCGGGCATCACACGAGAGATTGTGCTGCAGATCGTGAAAAAGAAGGGGTTAAACATCAGAGAAAGAAACATCAGACTGAAAGAGCTGTATGCCGCCGATGAGATATTTCTAACCGGAACAACGTTTGAAATTCTTCCGGTGATTTCCCTCGATGGCAAGCCTATCTCAACCTCCACGGTGGGAGAGGTGACCGCATCGCTCTACACCGCCTTTCGCGAGCAGATTGGGCTATAGTACGATTTTAGAAAACACCTCAATACCCCATTTTCCGCAAGAAAATGGTATCTTTGCTCCACTCTTTTTTTACCTTAACCCAAAGCGCCAGGAAAATCTTCGCCCCCAACAGGGCCTCCAGTTCCCTGCGCGCCATTTCTCCAATTTCTTTCATCATCTGGCCGGCGCGCCCTATTAGAATCCCCTTTTGGGATTCCTTTTCCACCACGATAAACGCCCGAATCATCATGGTATTTCTCTCGGGATCTTCCTTAAACTCCTCGATGTAAACCGCAATCGCGTAAGGCAACTCTTCGCGCGTCTTTTTAATCGCCTTTTCTCTGATAATCTCCGCTGCGAGAACCCGAACCGGTTGATCCGTAACAACATCTTCCGGGAAATAAGGCGTCCCCTCTGGAAGCAAGGAGATCCCGACAGAAAGCAGATGTTCCACATTGTCTCCCGTCAACGCCGATACAGGCACCATCTCCCGAAAGTCGTCACGTTTGCCATAGGAAGCCAACACCGTAAGCAAGCGGTTTTTTTTCACCAAATCAATTTTATTGATGACCAATATCTTTGGGATGTTAATCTCTTTCAACTGTTTGGAAATAAGAAGGTCCCCCCCGCCATGATATTCATCTGGCTCAACAAGGACAAATACGAGATCGACCTCGTGAAGGGTGGCAAGGGCAGACTGAACCATGCGCCGGTTCAACTCGGTCATCGGCTTATGGATGCCGGGGGTGTCAAAAAACACCATCTGTCCATCGGGAAAATGCCTTACTCCCAGAATACGGTTTCGGGTAGTTTGCGGCCTTTCCGAAGTGATGGAGATCTTTTGGCCCAATATCGAATTAAGGAGGGTTGATTTTCCTACATTTGGACGGCCAACAATCGCGACAAAACCAACACGGTAGGACATGCCAGGGTTACAAAACACAAAATAGGACGTTATGGCTTATAAAACCCATAGATGATCTCCCCTTCTCGCACCAATCCTAATTGATCTCTGGCGATCATTTCGATATAAAACGGGTCGCTCTTGAGCGCTTCTATTGTGATCGCCAGTTTGCGATTCTCTTCCTGAAGCGATTCAATCTCGCCGCGAAGGTGCCCGTAGGTTTCTTTCATTTTTATAGATTTCAACATCCCCATCTCACCGAAGAAAAAAGAGAGAATAAAATAGCCTCCGATAAAAAGGGCTGCCGCGCCCCATACACGTCTCTTCGTCGTTCTATACTTTTGCGCATCAATTCTTCTAAGATTGTCCATCTTTATCTCATGAGCAACCTGCTATCGGGAAAGACGCCCCCTCCCTCGAAAAACGCCCCCCTTCCCTAACTCCTCCTCAATTCGAAGGAGCTGATTATATTTCGCCGTTCGATCGGATCGAGAGGGAGCGCCGCATTTAATCTGGCCTGCCCCCATCCCCACCGCCAAATCGGCAATCGTCGTATCCTCCGTTTCCCCTGATCGATGCGATACGATCGTTCCATATCCCGCTCTCTTGGCCCTCTCCATCGCATTGATCGTCTCGGTCAACGTGCCCACCTGGTTTAGTTTAATCAAGATGGCGTTTCCCACCCCTTCGCGGATTCCCTTTTCCAAAAGCTTCTCATCCGTAACGAAAAGATCGTCTCCCACCAGCTGGAGGCGATGACCCAATATTTTAGTCATCTTTTTCCAGCCTTCCCAGTCATTTTCAGAGAGGCCATCTTCGATCGAGACAATCGGATAAAGTCCGATGATCTTCTCGTAATACGCGATCATCTCTTCAGAAGAAAGGCATATCCCTTCCGTCTTCAAGTGGTATTTCCCCTTTTCATAAAAAGCGCTCGCTGCCACATCCAACGCCAGAGAGACATCCTCGTGGGGCCGATAGCCTGCCGTCTCAATCCCCTTAATGATCAGAGATAACGCTTCATGATGCGATGCCGCCTTTGGCGCAAATCCTCCCTCATCTCCAACGGACGTGGCATATCCCTCCTTTTTCAGGACCCCCTTTAAGGCGTGAAAAACCTCCGCGCCGATGCGGAGCGCCTGGGAGAAAGAAGCAGCCCCTGTCGGTATGATCATGAACTCCTGGAAATCGAGCCCGTTATCCGCATGGACACCGCCATTTAAGATATTCATCATCGGCACCGGGAGCTCCCGCGCAGCGATCCCCCCCATGTATCGATAAAAGGGCACCCCCTGCTCGTTCGCCGCCGCCCTGGCCACGGCAAGCGATACGCCTAGCAACGCGTTGGCCCCCAAAACCCTTTTATTCTCCGTCCCATCCAGGGCGCAAAGCGCCTCATCTAACGCAACCTGGTCTTCCGCAAGAAGTCCGACGACACCCGGCCGAATTTTTTCCTCGACATTCTCTACCACCGACAAAACACCCTTGCCATGATACCGACTGGGATCGTTATCTCGAAGCTCTAACGCCTCCCGCTCTCCGGTAGAGGCGCCGGAAGGGACGGCCGCCACCCCAGAGGCCCCTGTCTCTAGAAAAACCTCCACCTCCACCGTTGGATTTCCACGGGAATCCAAAATTTCGCGCGCAAGAAGATCGGCTATTTTACCCATCTATCCCAACCTTTTTTTTAATAACTCGTTGACAATGCCGGGATTGGCCCTCCCCCCGGACTGCTTCATCACCTGGCCGACAAAAAACGCCATCAACTTCTCTTTCCCAGCGCGAAATCCCGCAACCTCTTTCGGATGGGCGGAGATCACCTCCTGAATGAACCTGTCCAATTCAGACCGGTCGCTCTCTTGTCTCAAACCCTGCTCTTTTACGATCACCTCGGCATCTTTACCAGTGCGATACATCTCCTCAAAAACCGTCTTCGCAATTTTACCGCTAATGATGCCATCCTCCAGCAACATAAGAAGCGATGCCATCTGCTCCGGACGCATCAGCAGATGTTCCATCTCTTTATTGTCCCGGTGGAGCATTCCAAGCAAATCCCCCATGATCCAGTTGCTGACCACCGTTGGTTTTGGATAGATCGCAACCGTCTTCTCAAAGAAATGGGCCAGGGCCTTTGTGCCGGTCAGGACGATGGCATTATACTCCGGAATGCCGTATGCCGTCATGAAACGCCCCCGCATGTCATCTGGCAGTTCGGGTAGTGTTGCGGCAATCTGGCTGATCCACGCCTGATGAATTTTTAGCGGAACCAGATCGGGTTCAGGGAAATAACGGTAATCATGCGCCTCTTCCTTGGAGCGCATGGAAAAGGTCGCGCCAGCTTTCGCATCCCAAAGTCTCGTTTCTTGAATAACTGCTTCTCCTCCCTCCAAAACCTTCTCCTGTCGCGCGATCTCATATTCCAAGGCCATCTTTACAAATCGAAACGAATTCATGTTTTTTATCTCTGCACGGGTTCCATAAGCCGACGCCCCCACACGTCGAAGCGAAACATTCGCATCACACCGGAAATTCCCCTTCTCCATATCGCCGTCCGAGACTTCCGCATAAATCAGGATTTCACGGAGTTTTTTTAAGTAGGTAGCCGCTTCTTCAGAATCCCGGATATCCGGTTCGCTGACGATCTCAAGGAGGGGAACGCCCGCCCTGTTCATGTCCACATGGCTTGCCCCCGCAATTCCTTCATGGAGATTTTTCCCCGCATCTTCTTCCATATGAATGCGGGTCAGTCCAATCCTTTTCTGAACGCCCTTTGAGACGATCTCGACAGATCCCCCCTCCGCCAGAGGCAGCTCATACATCGAAATCTGGTACCCTTTCGGGAGGTCAGGATAAAAATAGTTCTTTCGCGCAAACCGGGCATAGGGGGAAATTTTGCAATGGGTCGCGAGCCCCATTCGAATGCCCAGCTCGACCACTTTTCGATTGAGCGCCGGCAGGACACCCGGCATCCCAAGACAAATGGGACAGACCTGACTATTGGCCGCCTGGCCAAACTTCGTGCTGCAACCGCAAAATATTTTAGAGTCGGTCAAAACCTGGGCATGGACCTCCAGGCCGATAACAGGTTCATATTTCATAGCGCCTCTCTCATGCGAGGTTCGGCCTTTGTTGATAAAAGCCGCTGGCCTGCTCAAAGGCATAGGCCGCCCGAAGAATCCCCGCTTCATCAAAGGCGCGTCCCAGAATCTGCAGACCAATCGGCAGCCCCCCTTTTGAGAAACCGCATGGAACGGAGATCGCCGGTATGCCCGCCAGGTTCACAGAGATGGTAAAGATGTCAGAGAGGTACATTTGAAGAGGATCATCCACCTTCTCCCCGCTGCGAAACGCGGGGGTGGGGGCGGTCGGCGTTACAATCGCGTCCACCCCCTTGAATGCCTCATCAAAATCCTGTTTGATCAAGGTGCGGACCTGCTGCGCTTTTTTGTAATAGGCGTCGTAGTAACCGGACGACAGGACATACGTTCCGAGCATGATACGCCGTTTGACCTCCGCCCCAAACCCTTCCTGCCGGCTCTTGAGGTACATCTCTAAAAGATCGCCTGACGATCCCGTCCGGTATCCATACCGCACACCGTCATATCGCGCCAGATTCGAACTTGCCTCGGCGGTCGCAAGAATATAATACGTTGCAATGGCATATTCGGTGTGGGGCAACGATATTTCCCTGATCTCTGCGCCCAGTTTCCGAAACGTGTCAATCGCCCCTTCTACCGCCGCGACCACCTCGTGATCCATTCCTTCTACAAAGTATTCTTTCGGCACGCCGAGGCGAATCCCCTGACCCTTCCCCGTTAGATTCCCGGTTAAATCCGGCATCGGGACCTCCACCGACGTTGAATCATACGGATCGTATCCGCCGATTGCATTCATCATGATCGCCGCATCCATTACATCGCGGGTCAGCGGGCCGATCTGATCTAAAGAAGAGGCAAAGGCGACCAGTCCGTATCGGGAGACACGTCCGTAGGTCGGCTTTACGCCGACCACCCCGCAGCAGGCCGCCGGCTGGCGGATGGACCCGCCCGTATCGGAGCCGAGCGCGGCGGCAGCCTCCCCCGCCGCAACCGCCGCCGCCGATCCGCCGCTCGATCCCCCCGGAATTCTGGAAAGATCCCACGGATTCTGCGTCTTTTCAAAGGCGGAATTCTCGGTGGAAGAACCCATCGCGAATTCGTCCATGTTGGTCTTTCCCAACAAAACCGCCCCGGCAGCCTTTAATCGCAAGACAACGGTCGCATCATACGGAGGGATAAAGCGCTCCAGCATCTTGGAGGAACAGGTGGTTGCCACCCCCTCGGTACAGAGATTATCCTTGAGGGCAATCGGGATTCCGGTCAAGGGGCTAATGGGCTCTCCTTTTTCCAGGGCGTAATCAGCACGATCGGCCTGATTCAGCGCCTCTTGACGCGTTAGGGTATGGTAGGCATGCACCTTCGCATCAATCGCGTCAATCCGCTGATAGAACGCCTCGACCAATTCCCTTGAAGAAACCTGCTTCTTCTTTAACGCCTCATGCAGTTCGTGCGCAGTCTGGTCCATCCAGATCAAATACCGCTCCTGATCTCTTGAATTTTATTCTTCTCATCCACCTTGATCACTTTTGGCGTAAACTCCCTTAACTCCTGTTTGGTATAAAAGGCATAGCAGAAAATGATCACCTTGTCTCCGACCACCCCTTTTCGGGCCGTGGGGCCGTTCAGACAGACCGTGCCGCCTCCCCGCTTTCCCGGCAAGACATAGGTCTCAAACCGCTCGCCATTGTTTAGGTTGGAAACGGTCACCTGCTCATAGGGAAGCATGCCCGCCGCCTCAATCAACGCTTCGTCAACGGTAATACTTCCGTCGTAATCAAGGGCGGATCCTGTCACGGTCGCCCGGTGAATCTTGGATCGTAACATCAGCCTTAACATCGGTTTTTCCCTTATATGGATGAACCCTGCGAAAGACCGTGAGGGGATATCCCCCTTATTCAATAATTTTAGGCACTCGAAAAAACGGGCCCTCACGCTCGGGGGCGGCGAAAAGCGCCTTCTCCATTGGAAGAGAGGCCCGCACCTCATCTTCCCTAAAGACATTTGAAAGCGGCAGAACATGCGATGTCGGCTCGATGTGGGACGTGTCGAGTTGGTTTAATTTCTCAACATACGTCAAAATATCGCTCAACTGTTCCGCAAATAGCTTCACCTCGTCAGGCGTGACGGCAAGCCTTGCCAGTTTCGCGACATGCGCCACCTGATCGGAAGTAATCTTCATCCCTGCTCCTTCATGTCAGAGGATTCCGTCCACCCATTAACATCGCTCGAGTTTAGCATATTTTATGGCTAATTTCTTCGTTCCGACCGAAGAGAAGGTGACCGTCACCTTGGCGGCATCCCCCTCGCCTTCCAACCGCCGCACCTCTCCCACGCCAAACAGGGGATGGCGGACAAAGGCGCCCACATCGTACGCCTCATCAACAAATTCATGCTCGATGGAAGGGTCTGGCCTGTCGGTCTGATATTCCTCTTCCCGCTTTAGATTTTTCTTTACAGAGGGATGTTCTATCCTCACCGCATCTTTGGGGAGTTCTCGTATGAAACGAGAAGGGGTATTCCAGCGCGATGTGCCGTAAAGCCTTCTCTCAAACGCGCTTATCAGATAAAGCCGATCCATGGCGCGGGTCATTCCCACATAACAGAGCCGCCGCTCCTCTTCCATCTCCTGATGATTGGCAAGGGCCCGCGCGTGCGGAAACAACCCCTCCTCCATGCCGACCATAAAGACCACCGGAAACTCCAGACCTTTGGCGGCATGGAGGGTCATCAGGGCGATCCCGTCTCCTTTTTCTCCTTCCTCATCGCCAGACGAAACGAGGGCAATCTGGTCTAAAAACGCCGAAAGATCCCCCCCTTTTACGCCTTCCGGCAAATCCAGATCCGTCATGATTTCTCCACCCGGCTCCTCCGTCACCGGAGGCCTAAATTGATCGGCTGCGGCGATAAATTCCAAGACGTTCTCGATACGGCCTTCCGCCTCGATCGGGAATTCACGTTTAAGATAGTCGAGATAGTGAATCTCCTCAATTAAAAAACGGAGCAATGCAGGAAGCGACTCCCTCTGCGCCCTGTCCCGCAACAACCCGATGAGTTGATTGAAGGCGGCAAGCCCTCGTTTTCCGGATGCGGGGAAATCGCCTTCATCTAACCGAGCCAACGCCTCTGAAAGAGGGCATCCCTCTCTCTTTGAGAAATCGGCCAGCCGTTCGAGTGTCATGGCGCCGATGCCTCTGGGGGGGAGGTTGATGACCCGCTTTACGCTTAACAGATCATCTGGATTGACAATTAATTTCAGATAGGCGATGAGGTCTTTAATCTCTTTCCTTTCATAAAAACGGAGCCCTCCGACAATAAAGTAAGGCATCCCCCCATTGCGAAGGACCTCTTCAATCACCCGGGACTGGGCGTTGGTCCGATAGAGGACGGAAAAATTAGAACAGGGGCATTGCGTTTCCCTTTTGATCTCCTCGATTTTGGACCGGACAAAAACGGCCTCCTCTTCTTCGTCCTCCACCTGGGCCCAGATCACCGGCTCACCGACAACATTTTGCGTCCAAAGCCCCTTTGCTTTGCGCTGGCTGTTCTTCTCAATCACCGCGGAGGCCGCCGATAAAATTGTTTGCGTCGAACGGTAGTTTTGATTCAAAACCACCACCTTCACATCCGGAAAATCGCGTTCAAACTGAAGGATATTCCTTATATCGGCCCCGCGAAAGGCATAAATCGACTGGTCGTCATCTCCCACCACGCAGAGGTTCCTCTCTTCGGACAGGAGGAGGCGAATCAGCCGATACTGCGCATGATTGGTGTCCTGATATTCATCCACCATCAGATAGTGAAACTGTTCTCGATATCGTTGCAGGACTTCAGAAGACGACTCCAGGAGACGGATGGAGAGGCCGATCAGGTCATCAAAATCAAGCCCCCGCGAGGCGATCAGCTTCTCCTGGTATAAAGGATATACCCTGGCAAGGTGCCCCTCCAGACCAAACGAGGCGGCCCCCTCAACATATTGCTCCGGCGGTATGAGCTGATGCTTTAACTGGCTGATTCGGCTTAAGAACGCGCGGGGGGGATAGAGCTCCTCGTTGACCGATAGATCTTGCAGGCAAGACTTGACGACCGCCATCTGATCCGCGGCGTCTAACACCATAAAATCGTTTTTATATCCCAAGACATGAATATGCCGTCGTAGAATCTTCAAACAGGCGGCATGGAACGTGGAGAGAAAAAGGCCGGAGACGCTGCGGGCCAAGAGGCGTTCCACGCGCCCTTTCATCTCTTGTGCCGCCTTATTGGTAAAGGTCACCGCCAGAATCTGGTGGGGCAAGACACCCTGCGCGCGGACCAGATAGGCGACGCGATGGGCGATCACGCGGGTTTTCCCGCTTCCGGCGCCGGCTAAAATAAGCAGCGGCCCCTTGGTGTGCAAAACGGCTTCTTTCTGTTGCGGATTTAATTCTACCAGAAGGTCACTCAATGCGTTCTCTACCGGCTATCAGGGCGCTGAAAAACAGATATCTATAGGGAAGGCTGCTCAAAAGTTCCAGATGCAAGGCCGCACGGATCGAGGAAACCGCAGCGTACTTAACACAGTACGTGAGGATTTCCGAGAGACCGAGAACGCAGCAGGTGGACTTTTTCAGCAGCCGGCTATTCCACAGTGACACTTTTGGCAAGATTCCTCGGTTGATCCACATCGGTTCCACGGAGAACAGCAATGTGATATGCGAGAAGCTGAAGCGGAACCGTCATGAGGATCGGGCTTAAATACTCCAGCGTTTTCGGGACAAAAAAGACCTCCTCCGTCAGCGTCGTCACCTCGGTATCTCCCTCCTCCGCAAAGGCGATAATCCGTCCCCCCCGCGCCTTGGCCTCCATGATATTGGAGAGAATCTTTTCGTACACGCCGTCTTTCGGCGCCAGAACCACCACAGGCATGCTTTCATCAATGAGGGCAATCGGGCCATGTTTCATCTCGCCGGCAGGGTATCCCTCCGCGTGGATGTAGGATATCTCTTTGAGCTTGAGGGCCCCTTCCAAGGCGACCGGATAATGCACCCCCCGGCCAATAAAAAGAAAATCCCTCAATCGGAAGAGCCGTCTTGCCATGGCCTCAATCCGTTCCTCATGACGCAGGAGATCTTCAATCTGCTTTGGAAGAAGGATTAAGCCATGAATCAACCGTTTTCCCTCCGCCTCCTGCAGAACCCCTCTCTTTCTGCCAAGATACAGGGCAAGAAGTATGAAAGCGGTAAGCTGTGTCGCAAAGGCCTTGGTGGAGGCGACAGAAATTTCCGGACCGGCATGCGTATAAAATATCGAATCCGCCGCCCGGGTAAGGCTGCTTCCAACGACATTGCAGATACCGAGGGTTTTGGCATGTCGCGACCGCGCCTCTTTTACCGCCGCCAGCGTATCCGCCGTCTCCCCGGATTGGGAGATAGCCACCACCAGATCGCCTTCGGACAGGATCGGCTTCCTATATCGGAATTCCGATGCGATATCGACCTCAACGGGAATTCCCGCCATTCCCTCAATCAGGAACTTTCCCACCAGGGCAGAGTGCCAGGAGGTTCCGCAACCGATTAACACCACCCGCTGAAACGCCCTGATCTCCGCCTCCCCCCATCCAATCTCATCCAGACAGGCGTCCCCCGTCTCCTGGGTGACACGCCCACGAATTGTGTCGACAATAGAGCGCGGCTGCTCATGGATCTCCTTTTGCATAAAATGACGGAAACCGCCTTTTTCAACCATCACCGGATCCCATGCAATCTGATCCACCCGTTTGGCCATGGTCGCCCCTTTGAGATCATGGATCTCAACCCCCTCCGGAGAGAGGATCGCCATCTCTCCATCTTCAAGAAAAATTACGTCACGGGTATGGGATAAAAACGCGGGGATATCCGATGCCGCAAAATATTCCTTTTCTCCGAGTCCCACCACCAGCGGACACCCGGCACGCACCGCAATCAGACGGTCGGGCTCTTTTTCCGAGATAAGACAGATGGCAAGACTCCCACGCATTCTCTGAACGGCAGATTGGACCGCCTTCTCAAGGGTCATCCCCTGCTGATAGAAATTATCAATCAGGTGGACAATCACCTCGGTATCGGTATCAGAGGTAAAGATCCTCCCCTCCTTCTTAAGCTCTAATTTAAGAGAGAGATAGTTTTCGATAATGCCGTTATGAACCAGGACCAGAGAGCCGGCCCGGTGCGGGTGGGCATTTTCCTCCGACGGTCTTCCATGGGTCGCCCAGCGGGTATGACCGATTCCCGCATGGCCCCGGATCATCTCCCGTGTCAGGGTCGCTTCCAAAATCGCAAGTTTTCCGACGGAACGCTTTACCTCAAGCTGCCCATCCGCAAAATAGGCCACCCCCACAGAATCATAACCCCGATATTCCAGCCGTCTTAATCCATCCACCAAAACGGATACCACATTTTTGTTCCCCACATACCCAATAATACCGCACATAAAAACCCCCCCCTATCCTAAAAGCAGGACAAGACTATATCTTAAAACCCCATTGATAGAAAAC
>CAYJWQ010000043.1:0-2242 GCA_964373895.1 uncultured Nitrospirota bacterium | reverse complement strand
CGGGAGATGGCAAGCGTATCTGGCGGCACATCCTGGGTGATGGTCGATCCGGCCGCAATCAACGAGCGCGCCCCAATCCGAACCGGCGCAACCAATTGGGTATCGCTCCCGATAAAGACATCATCCTCGATGACGGTCTGGTGTTTCTTCTCACCATCATAATTGCACGTAATCGTGCCGGCCCCGATATTCACCCCTTTTCCAATAACCGTATCCCCAACGTAACTAAGGTGGTTTGCCTTAGACCCTTCCCCTAATGTACTCTTTTTGATCTCCACGAAGTTCCCCACTTTTGCCCCCTGCCGAATCAGCGTTCCAGGACGAAGATGCGCGAAGGGACCGACCGATGCCCTCGATTCGATAGCCGCCTCTTCAATCACGCAGTGATCTTTTATAACCACACCCGATCCGACATGACTGTCCCGAATGCGACAGGGGTGAATAACGCATTCCTCGCCCACGTCTGTCTCCCCCTCCAGCGTTACACCCGGATAGAGGATTGTATCCCGCCCGATGGTCACCCTTGCGCCGATTCTAATCAACGACGGATCGATGAAGGTTACCCCTTCGGCCATCCAACGCGCATTAATCTGTCTCTGAAGAATCCCTTCCGCCACGGCAAGGTCCGCCCGGCTGTTGATTCCAATCACCTCTTCAGACGCAGCCCCCCAACCCACTAATTTCACGCCTGCGTCAGCGGCAATCTGGATGACATCTGTCAGATAATATTCCTGCTGTTGGTTATGGGGCACGACCTTCGCAAGCGCCTCAAAGAGGAAAGCAGCCTCCACCACATATGCGCCGCAATTGACTTCCCGTACCAAACGTTCCGCCGGCGTGGCATCTTTCTCTTCTACCACACGAATTATTTCTCCACCCTTTCCACGAATCACGCGGCCATAGCCATCAGGCGTCGTCATGCGCGTCGTAAGAAGGGTGAGCGTGGCCTTCTGTGCTTCATGAAGTTCGCATAAGCCCCTAACCGTCTCCTCGCGAAGGAGCGGCGTATCCGCGCTTAAAATAAGAACCGGCCCGGAAAAACCCTCCAATGCCTGTTTGGCCTTCAGAACGGCGTCCCCTGTCCCAAGAGGGGGATCCTGGAGAAGGGCTGTGACCCGCCTTCCAGAAAGGGCCTCCTTTACCTGATCCGCCTGATGACCGATAATGACATAGACCCTCTGGAAACCAAGCCTCTCCACCAGATTAAGCGTATAATCCAGCATCGGCCTCCCCGCCAAAAGATGGAGCACCTTGGGATGCCGCGATTTCATTCGCTTCCCCTGACCCGCTGCCAGAATAATGGCTGCCTTCTCTCCCATCGTCCCTCCTTACCGGCTAAACGATTTAAGCGGCGCTTCCTCTGAAATAAGCGGCGGATTATATAGGCCGCAGGAGACCGCCATCTTCATTGCCTCTTCCACGCTGAGTGAAACAGGGATGACCTCTGACTCGGAAACCAGGAGAAGAAACCCCGATATTGGGTTGGGCACAGTCGGGACAAAAACGTTGACCACCTTTTCAGACGAGATGCGGTGGGTATCGCCCTTCATTTCACCCGTAACAAAACCGATCGTATACGATCCTTTTCTTGGGTACTCGATTAATACGACCCTGTTGAATTTTCGCTGATCATCGGAATGAATAGAAAAGGTGTCTACCACGGATTTAGCGAGGGCATAGACGCTCCGGACTAAGGGCACCCGGGAAAGGAGACCCTCCCAAAAGTGAAGCAGTCTCCTCCCCAGAAAATTGGTTGCGAGGGCCCCAATGCCGATAATAACCAGGGAGAGGATGAATATGCCGAAACCTGGAAGGTAATAAACTCCCCGCCCCTTCAGGAAATCGCCCAAGACCCCGTCCATGGTTAGTAAAAGGGCCTCTAAAACCAGATAGGTGCCCCAAACCGGAATGATGACCAGCAACCCGGCCACAAAATAACGCCGAAGTACCTGCATAAACAGATGCCCCTAAATTAGATTCTATGTCTAAAAGATATCCGTTTTCCGGATAGACAATATATCATAAATTTGGTTCCGGTTATCCAGAATAGCGCGCACAGCGCGAGAGAGGGGGAGGCTCCCATCCGGCTTTGCCGGTGGGAGGGGGCGACGCGAGCCCCCTTTGCGGCTTCGCCGCGTTAAATCGGTTTATGATACCGATTTTCCCTCTGCGGCGCAAGGGCACGTATCGCCCAATCTAAAATGTACCCCTGTGATCATAGTCTTTGAGAGTGCTTATGTCT
>CAYJWQ010000042.1:0-14804 GCA_964373895.1 uncultured Nitrospirota bacterium | reverse complement strand
CCGAATACTTGGAAGGCAGAACCCCGAAAGAAAAACACCCTTTCCTTTTTCAAAAAGAAATTTCACCCCCGCCAAATCAGAAATGCAAGGAGTGTTTTTTCTTTCGGGGTTGCTGGCGTACTCGCCAGTGGGCGGGGCTTCCTCATTCGTTCAATTTCCGCTCGAAAAAGGTTCGCGCAAAGTGTATAATTACGGCACCAGAAATGGGGTTCTATTCGCACAAACATGGTCAAGCGTAGTTGAGCTCATTTGAGACGCGCGCCGATCATTGACAATCAGAGAGATCAGCAGATACAATCACAATGGATCGGGGGTGGTGTGCCGTCTCTCGTCATTAAAGTTATAAGAACAAGAGGTCATGATGAAGGTTCAGATCGAGGAGATCACCTCCGTTAAAAAGTCGCTTACGATTGAAATCCCCCAAGAGGTCATCACCCATGAGTTTGATCACCTCTATTCTGAACTGAATAAAAAGGTGACGGTCCCAGGTTTTCGACCCGGTAGAACCCCATTAGCCGTTCTTGAAAAAAAATATGGCGCTTCGGTAGAAGAAGAGGTTATTCGGAATTTAGTCCCCGATTACTACCAAAAGGCTGTGGCGGAAGTGGGTATCTTCCCCGTCGCATATCCAGCGTTTGAAAAAATTGGTGTCAAAAAAGACGCCCCCCTTTTATTCACCGCGACGGTTGAGGTGAAACCCAATATCCCTCCTTTAAATTATACGGGACTTTCCGCTCCCCGAAGGGAGATTACGGTCACGGATGCAGAGGTTGAGGAGTCGTTGCGTAGAATTCAAGAGCAGGAGGGGCGTCTAGCATCCTACCCCGATGATCATTCTGTCTTGGAATCGGATTTTGTCATCATTGATTACGAAGGTCTCGTCAACGGAAAGAAAATAAAGAAGACAGACCCAAGCGTTCATACCGTACAAGTTGGTTCAAAGACGTCTCTCCCTGAAATAGACGCCATCCTTCTTGGCGCAAAAAAAGGGGATCAGGTTGAAGTGGACCTCCCCCTCCCTTCCGAGCATCCAGACAAGGAGATTGCCGGAAAGACCGTCCACCTGAAGGTGGCGTTGAAGGAGATTAAAAAGAAAATCATACCGAACTTAGATGATGAACTTGCAAAGGACATCGGCCTTGCCTCTCTGGAAGCGCTTCGTGAAAAGGTTAAGCAATCGCTTCTAGCGATCAAGACGGGTCAGCAAGAACATGAACAGAAAAATATTTTGATGAAGCAATTGATTGCGCTCCATCCGTTTGACGTCCCGCCATCCATGGTGGAGGTTGAGTTGCACGCCATGATTGAGCGTCTGAAAGAGACCCTTCCGAAAGAGCCTGACATGGAGGCCCTCCACAAACAATACGGCCCGCTCGCAGAGGAACGGACGAAAGGGATATTTATTTTGGAGTCCATCGCCAAAGAAGAAAAACTGGAGATGACCGATCAAGAGTTGGAAAACGAGATTAACCGAATAGCCGAAAAGGCGAAGGTTTCGCCCGCCGAGGCAAAACAGGCGATTTTCCGGCATGACGGCTCATTAGAACAATTTAAATCAAGAATCGAGTTGGGAAAGGCGTTCAACCGCGTTTACGACCTGGCCAAATTTGAAGATCAAGGAGAGTCATCCTGATGATACCGATTGTCATCGAGCAAAATAACCGTGGTGAACGGGCATACGATATTTATTCGAGACTTCTCAAAGATAGGATCATCTTCATCGGAACTGGTATTGACGACAACATGGCAAATCTCATTATCGCCCAACTCCTGTTTTTGGAGTCCGAAGATCCCGAAAAAGACATCAACCTTTATATTAATTCGCCGGGGGGGCTGGTCACATCAGGTCTCGCCGTCTACGACACCATACAATATATTAAATCCCCCGTGTCGACCATCTGCATCGGGCAAGCCGCAAGTATGGGGGCCCTCCTCCTGGCGTCCGGCACGCCTGGAAAACGCTACGCCCTCCCAAACGTGCGCATCATGATTCATCAACCGATGGGAGGCTTCCAGGGACAGGCCACCGAGATTGAAATCCACGCCAGGGAAATCTTGAAAATTCGAGAGCGGCTTAATGATATTCTCGTTAAACATACGTTGCAACCGATTGAAAAAATTCGAACCGATACCGAGCGCGACTATTTTATGTCGGGGGAAGAGGCCAAAGAGTACCGAATTGTGGACGATGTGATTGCCCGGGCGCCCGCCCGGAAATAAGCATGGCCTTTTGATAACAGGAGGAGTCACTGGATGACAAAAAACGAAAAGAGCGATTTGCCGCTTCGTTGTTCGTTTTGCGGAAAAGGCCGGGATGGGGTCAAGAAATTAATCGCAGGGCCCACCGTTTATATCTGCGACGAATGCGTTGATCTTTGCAATGACATTATCGCTGAGGAATGGGAAGAAGGGAGGGAAGAAACCGTCTCGACACTTCCCAAACCGGTCGAGGTTAAAAAAGTCCTCGACCAATTCGTGATTGGACAAGAGAAGGCGAAAAAGATCCTTGCGGTTGCCGTTCACAACCACTACAAGCGGATCGCATCCAACTCCGAAAAAGATGACGTTGAGCTCCAAAAAGGGAATATCCTCATCATGGGCCCCACTGGAACGGGAAAAACGCTTCTGGCCCAGACGCTCGCCCGCACCCTGGATGTCCCCTTTACCATTGCGGACGCCACAACGCTCACCGAGGCGGGCTACGTTGGAGAAGACGTCGAGAATATTATTTTACGGCTTCTGCAGATCGCCAATTTCGATGTTGAAAAGACCGAAAAAGGAATCGTGTATATCGATGAGATCGATAAGATTTCAAGAAAAAGCGATTCCCCATCCATTACCCGCGATGTGTCAGGCGAAGGAGTGCAACAGGCCCTTTTAAAATTGATCGAAGGGACCATCGCCAATGTCCCGCCCCAGGGGGGTCGAAAACATCCCCACCAGGAATTCATCCAAGTTGACACAACGAATATCCTGTTTATATGCGGCGGGGCTTTTGTCGGACTAGACAATATCATCGAACAACGGCTCAATAAGAAAACGATGGGATTTGGGGCCGACATCCGATCTAAATCCGATCGTAAAGGAGGAGAACTTCTCTCCATGGTCCAGGCGGAAGACCTGACAAAGTATGGGTTAATTCCAGAGTTTGTCGGCCGTCTTTCGGTCGTCGCCACGCTGGAAGATCTGTCAGAGGACGCCCTGGTGCGCATCCTGACCGAGCCCAGAAATTCCCTTGTCAAGCAATATGAAAAACTCTTCTCTTTAGAGAAGGTCAAGTTGAAGTTTACCGATGGGGCGCTTGTCGCCATTGCCAAGAAAGCCCTCACACAAAAGACAGGGGCCCGAGGCCTCCGCGCGATCCTTGAGGCGGTGATGTTGGAATTGATGTATGAGCTCCCATCCCTCAAGAATGTCAAAGAATGCATTATCGCAGAAGAGGCCATTAACGGCACATCAGAACCTGTCCTTCTTTACGAACGCGAAAAGGGGATAAAATCCGCCTGATATGTGGCAAGGCAAGCGCTTATCCTTAAAAAGGCGGCAAAGCCGCAAAGGTGGGTAGAGCAAACCCCCATCCAATCGGTATAATAGGGTTAGCGCCTCTCCCCAACGTCGCTGCGCGGTTGGTTAAATAGCCTATACGCTATCTCGAACTTCTGCGTAAATTGCATAGAAGTTACACACAAAAACTCTAACAGGTTGTTGAAAAACTCGTTTTATAGACAGGCTGTTCAAAAAGTCCCAGATGCGAGGCCGCAGCGTACTTAGAAAGTACGTGAGGATCTCCGAGGAACCGAGAACGAAGCAGATGGGCTTTTTCAACAGCCTGCTAATGTGTGATAAAGGGCCCCCTTGATGGGCCGATATAACCTCTCTTTGTTGATCTTCCTCCTCACTGCGGCCTGCGCCGCTCCCCCTCCCGCCCATCTGTCTCCTTTCGTTGTTGCCATAGAATCGGCGCCCACACAGCTTGATCCACGTCTTGCAACAGATGCCTATTCAGAGCGAATTGGCCAGCTTCTCTTTAGCCGGTTGATTCGGATTAATTCATTCGGAGAAATCACACCGGACCTCGCAAAAAAATGGGAGATAAAAAGGGAGACTACTTATATTTTTCACCTCAAGGAAGGGGTTTCATTTCACGACGGAACGCCCTTAACTTCAGAAGATGTCCGCTACACATACGAGAGCATTCTCGATACGGCATGGGTATCGCCCCATCGAAAGATGTACAATGTCATCGATAGGATTGAGACGCCCGATGCGGCGACGGTCCGATTTATACTCAAAAAACCACACGCCCCTTTTCTTTATAGCCTCACCCGCGGCATTGTACCGAAACATGCGGCCTCCATCCCTTCTTTTTCCATTCATCCCCTCGGATCAGGCCCGTTCTATTTCGTCCAAAACGACCCGGATCATGCGATAGCGCTTTCCGCCTATTCGAACTACTTTGGCGGAGCGCCAAGGATTTCGCGCCTTCTTTTTAGAATTATTCCGGAAGAGTCCGTGAGGCTGCTTGAGTTGGAAAAGGGGAATATTGACCTTATCCAAAATGCCTTTCCGCCTGACGCATTTCCACGATTAAGGAGAAACAGGCGCTTTAAAATGATGCACGCCCCAGGAACGACTTATTCTTATATGGGATTTAATTTAAGAGACCCCATCCTGAAAGACATCAGGGTTAGGAGGGCGATCGCCCTCGCAATCAACAGGGAGGAGATCGCAAAATATATCTTTAAAGGATTGGCCCTTCCAGCAGACGGCCTGCTTCCTCCCTCTCATTGGGCATATTCCAGCAAGGTCGCAACCTATTCGTACAATCCCGAGATAGCAAAGAGGCTTCTGGATGAAGCAGGACATCGCGCCCATTCTGGACCCAGGTTCACCCTGACACATAAAACATCCCAGAATGAACTTGCCAGACGCGTTGTAGAGGTGCTGCAACAACAACTGGCAGAAATAGGCATTAAGGTCGATATCCGAAGCCATGAGTGGGGGACATTTTATGGAGACATCAAGCGAGGCAACTTTCAAATGTTTACCCTTTCATGGGTTGGGGTGGAAGATCCCGATATCTATTACAATGTGTTCCACTCACAGAGCGTTCCGCCAGATGGATCCAATCGCGGACACTATCAGAACGCCGCAATCGATCAACTGGTTGAAAAAGGGAGATTGACGTTTGATAGAAACTCAAGGAAAATGGTGTACGCCAAGGTTCAAAAGATTCTCTCCGAGGAGCTCCCCTATGTCAGTCTCTGGCATACGGAGAATGTGGCGGTCATGAAAAAAGAAGTTCAAGGATACACCCTTTATCCGGACGGGGATTTCTACTCGCTCAAAGATGTTTATCGAGACAGATAGGAAATGAATCCGATCATTGGCATTACCAGCGATCACAACAGTGGCGATCGGCCAGAATTCGGAGGCAAGGAGGAGACCTATTTTATCCGGGCCCGCTATGTAAGCGCCATCGAAAAGATGGGAGGGATTCCTTTTGTCCTGGGCCCCGTCAGTCATCATAGGAAAATCGTCTCCGGGTTGTTAGACCACGTTGACGGGCTTCTTCTCACCGGCAGCGGCCCGGACATTGATCCAAAGCTCTATGGAGAAACTCAGAAATTTAAATTTAAACTTATTTCAGAAAAGAGAAGCGCTTTTGAATGGTCCTTAACGGAGGCTGCGATGCGTCGCGAAATGCCAATCATGGGAATCTGCGGCGGGATGCAACTTTTAAACGTGATGGGAGGGGGCAGCCTTTATCAGGATATTGGGAAAGAGATGCGACATGCCCTATCCCACGACAATGGGGCTAAGCCCTGTCACAAAATCTCCGTAAAAGGAGGGACGCTTCTTTCTACAATTATAAAATTTAAGGAACTCTTTGTGAATAGCTCCCATCATCAGGGAGTAAAGACACTGGCAAAAAACTATGCTGTCAACGCCGAGTCCACGGACGGCCTGATCGAAGGCATCGAGCATCCCGATTACCCTTTCCTACTGGGGGTGCAATGGCACCCTGAATATCTCCACAAAGAAGATTCAAGTAGGAACATCTTTAAGGCCTTTCTGAAGGCTTCTATCCAATATTTCCAGAAAAAACCATAAGTCAATTCAACAATCTAACCCAGGAACAGCGATAGAAACTTGTTCTGCTATCTAACCCCCCTCTCCCTAACCCTCTCCCATCAAGGGAGAGGGAACAATTAGATGTTCTCTATCGCTGTTCCTGGGTCTAATCAGAATATTCCTTGTTATAACACCAGGGTTGCCGGATGGAACCTTGCCCAAGACGTTGCACGCGACGAACCCGATTGAGAGCATGTTTTCGAGAGTACGGGACCGTGAGTGGAACATCAAGCGTTATCGAGGAAGTGGGATGTCGCAGAGATGGTTGGGGGCCGTACGACTGCATTGTAAAAATGGGTTTAAAACGGCGAAGGGGGCGTACATAATACTGCTCCCGGCAGGGAGTCCCTCACCAACATAATGCTTCGACTTTTTCGACTTTTCGTGAAGGGATTCTCTTGCCTCGGCTCATCCAATGGATACGGGGTCTCGTATCGTTAAACCGCCATTCTACTTGACGGCGCTCGCTGATACGCCGTTCCGCTCCACAGCGGCGCTCCGCCCCCATAAAACGAATCTGACAAACTCTCCGATCGGGGCTATAGCCGCGCATCTCGTCTCTGCGCTCTGATCGTCGTCGTTCCATCTGGCTTCTCCCCTACCTAAAAAGTTCACCATACACTCAATTATTTTTTCGGCGTATTTATGAAAAACTTTAGCAACAACCTCCCTTATTGCATCGAATCTGCGCAGCAACGCACCTTTGAACTACCATATCTCTGACCGAAAACTCATTGGCGCTTGCCCACTTTGTCGAAGACCCCGATGAAGCTGTTCCAGGGCATCGCCACCACCACACATACGGACATGAACATTGCGAATATGAGGCACGACATCAAGCAATGGTCTCACATCCACCACCTCTTCTCCGTCTCTTATACCACCCACACGAATAATCCGTCCCTTGGCGTAGGACCACGAATCAGGCCATTCACGAGTAAGGACAGGATGATATTTAAAATTCAATGGGAACAGACAGCTAAGTTCAAGTAGTATCTCATGTTCTATAAGCTGTTTTGGAGTGCGGGCGGACGCGATTAACGTAAAACGGGTGCCTGGATAATGGTCAGAGCGTCCAAAATTGAATGACTTCATGTAACAAAGATAGGAGAGAAAGGGCGTTATACCTGTGGAGAATGCAAGCGCCACAAACTCCATAGAGGGCCATTCCGGTTCAAGGTGAAGGTTGTTGGCCTCGCACCGTGCGCTGTTTTCATATAACTCAAGTCCAGTCCTATCCTCGTTAAACCTAACCAGGAGATCGACCGCTCCACCGGTTTTTTGTAATCCCCTCACCTCCTCCGACTGCCACCAGATAGAGGTGTCTGCTTTCGTTTCGTGTGTATGATTAATAATGGTCTCGATCACCCCCTCCGAATGAAGCGCGCAGTTAGATCGTGTGTACATGCGTCTCCGCGGTTTTTTCTTCCTGACGCCATACGGCCTGGCGAGAAAAGCCGTGCCAGGAGACATCCGATCACAAATGGGGTATTTTATCCCTTCTATTTCGTATTCATTCGGCAATGTAAGTTCCACCACGCTGATTTCTCCGGGATCAATGGCACGCACGTTTGTAATTATGGCTGGAACGAATATTTCTCCTGTCATCAATGCTTCCCCTACGACTATTCGAATGATGTTTTGCACAAAGAGGGTTTAAGACGATTTGTAACGCGCGCGGAGGAGTTCAACCACGACTGGAAGGAGAGAGATGATAATGATCGCCAGAACCACCGGAGTAAAAATATTTTTGATAAATGGCATATTCCCGAAAAAATAACCGCCAAACAAAAAAATGGCAATCCAGACCCCCCCCAATGATATTATAGGCTGTAAAATAACGATACTTCATACGCCCGATACCGGCGACAAACGGGGCAAAGATGCGAATTATAGGAACAAAACGCGCGATTATAATTGTCTTGCCACCATATTTCTCGTAGAATTGATGCGCGCGAATCAAATGGGCCTTATTCAGGAAACGAACATCTTCCTTATAAAATATTTTCGGTCCGGTAAAAAATCCAATCCAGTAATTAACCGTATCACCCGCAATCGCGGCAACGGTCAGAAGGCCAAATAACAAATCGACCTGAAGGGGGCTGCTTGCAGCCAGGGCGCCAACGCCAAAAAGAAGGGAATCTCCAGGCAGGAAAGGTGTCACCACCAACCCTGTTTCACAAAAAATAATGAGAAATAAAAGAAGGTAGGTCCAGAGGCCATAATGTTGAATAACCAACGATAAATGCTGATCCAGGTGAACAAAGAGATCAATGAATTGTTGGATCAATTCCACCAGGGTGTACCTATAGGGGCTATTTCAAAGAAGAAGGTTTTGCTTTTTTCTCGATCTCTTCCATCAGGGCTAAATGTCTGTCACAACCGACCACCTGCTTTATTTCATTCTGGTGAAGGGAGGGTCGTGGTAGAAGGGAGTGCTCTTTCAGCCGGAGGAGTCGGTCCAGCGATTCGTTTAGTCGTTCCTCTTTAATGGTTCCCTTCTCAACCGCATGAACCAACGACTCAAAGGCCAGCATCTGTTGATCTGCAGAATGACAAATTAGCACCAAGTCTGAACCGGCAGAGACCGCCTTAACCGCCGCCTCGGCCACAGTGAAACGATCCGTGATCCCCTTCATTTCCAGATCGTCGGTAACGACAACCCCTTCGAAATGGAGGGTCTTCCTTAAAAGCTGTGAAATAATGTTTTTTGAAAGGGTGGCGGGCCTCTTTTTATCAAGATGGGTATAGAGAACATGCGCTGTCATAAGACACGCAACACGATTATCAACGGCGTGAATGAACGGTTTTAGCTCCAGATCGGTCAGGCGATTGACATGATGGGTAATACGGGGGAGCGTTTTATGTGAATCAGCACTCGTATCCCCATGTCCAGGAAAATGTTTTCCACAGGCAATCATTTTATGATCCTGCAAACCGGCAATCACGGCCAGACCATGTTTTGCAACCAATGTAGGACTCCCTCCAAATGAGCGATCTCCAATGACGGGATTTTCTGGGCATGTGTCGACATCCAGCACAGGGGCAAAGTTCATATTGAGTCCAACCGCCAAAAGCTCCTTCGCCATCACCTCCGCACAACTGTAGGTCATCGAAACAGAATCACACTGTCCGACGGTGCGGGCAGAAGGGAATTGCGTCCAGGGGGGCGGAAGCCGCGCAACCCTTCCTCCCTCTTGATCCACCGCAATCAGCAGCGGGACGGAAGCGGAGAGATCCTGAAGCTCGTTCGTCAACTCTGCGCACTGCGTAGGGGTTTTAATATTGCGTGAAAAAAGGATCACCCCTCCGATATGATGTCGCTTAATCAGATCCCTGATCTCTTTCGACGGCGTCGTTCCATAAAACCCCACCATCAGGAGTTGGCCTATTTTGTTTGCGAGTTTCAATGAGGCGCACCTCTTGCCATTACGTCAGTCGCTATTTAATCTTCTTTTTTGAATGTCTTCCGGATCGTAGCGCCTGATGGCGAAGATACCATAATAATAGGCGAAGCCCCACGCCGGTTGACCCTTTTGGGATATAAGGACGGGGAGTGTCGCCATTCCATGACGTGCCGGCAATATCAAGATGCACCCAGGGGATATCCCCAACAAACTGTTTTAAAAATAGCCCTGCGGTAATCGTTCCACCGGGTCGGCCGCCCGTATTCTTCAGGTCAGCAATATCACTTTTGATCTGGTTCATATACTCATCCCATAAAGGGAGTTCCCATACCCGCTCACCCGTCTCCTCCCCTCCCCTCTTTAGAAGAGAAAGCAGTTTTTGATCGTTGCCCATTAGCGCCATTGCGTGATGACCCAGCGCCACAACACAAGCCCCTGTCAGTGTTGCAAGATCAATCATGACTGTCGGTTTATACCGCGCGGCATAGGAAAGGGCATCGGCGAGGCAGAGCCGCCCTTCGGCATCCGTGTTGATAACCTCCACCGTCTTTCCATTTAAAATGGTCAGTACATCTCCGGGATGCATTGCGGTTCCGCTCGGCATATTGTCGGTCGCAGGAAGAAACCCGACAATATTGACCGGTAGCCGCAATTGCGCGGCAACCTTGATCGTCCCCAGGACAGTCGCCCCTCCCGTCATGTCATACTTCATCTGTTCCATATTGTCTGAGGGTTTTAAAGAAATTCCGCCAGAATCAAATGTTACCGATTTCCCAATTAAGGCAATCGGCCTCCCTTTTTTCCCGGCCCCCTCATATTCCAAGATAATAAATTTGGGCGGCTCAACGGTCCCCCGTGCCACACCCAAGAGCCCCCCCATACCCAACCGTTCTATATCAGGACGATCAAGCACCTCTACCCGAAGATGATATTCCTCGGCAATCTGCTTCGCCTCTTCTGCCAAACGACCTGGAGTTACCACATTGGAAGGGGTATTGCATAGATCCCGCACGTAGTTAACCCCCTCGGCAACATATTTTCCAAAAAGAATGCCCTCCTCAACACTGGCCAGGTCTTTCTTATCAGCGACCATCAAGGTGCACTCCTTTAGCTCCTTCGGAAGCTCTTTACAGTCTGTTTTATACCGCTGGAATTGATAAAGACCTAACAGAATCCCTTCCACCATCGCCTGCGCCCGATGCTCGACCGATATGCGCGCAAGGACCTCTCCATCAACCGGTGTTGAAAACCGGCTCAGCCCCACTTCACGCACATAAGAGGCCGCCCGCCCCATTCCCTGACGGAGCCGATCCAGCGTCATCTCGGAACGTTTTCCTAATCCCAACAGGAGGACCCTGGAAAAACCGATCTTACGATCTGTCCTTAACGCAATTGTCTGGAGAAACTTTCCGCTAAATTCTTCCGAAACAATCACCTCATCAATGCCTCCTCCAACGCGCTTATTTACCGAAGCAACTTCAGATGAAAGTTTCTCCCCCTCATAGTGGCTAAGAAGCAAAATCTCACCCGCATCTTTTGTAACTGCTCCATGTTTAACTTTAATCTCCATTGTCACCTCTAAACAAATCGCCTCCTGTCTATTGGTAAAGGCTGATTCCCTTACAGAAAAACCGTAAGGGGCATGCAACACCATAGGCCGGCTTCGGGTCAAACCCCACGCATTTCGGGGTCCCAGATATACTTGTGAAGTTGTAATTGTAAGCGGACAGGAAGGTTTTCTTCCAATATCCATTCCGCCAGATGGCGAGGATCCATTCTGCCAAAAACAGGTGAGAAGAGGATCGTCTTACCATAAAGCTCTGGGTGTTGGGTCAATACTTCTTTTGTCCAATCAAAATCGTTACGATCGGCAATAACAAACTTAACCTCATCCCGATTCTTCAACCACTTTATGTTTTCCCAGTGGACAGCATGTTGCATTCCGCTTCCAGGACATTTAATGTCCATCACAATAATTGCACGCGGATCAATCTGATTAATAGGAAGGCTACCGCTTGTCTCAACTAAGACATGATACCCTTCATTCAACAATATTTTAAGAAGGGGATAAACTTCATCCTGTAAGAGCGGTTCGCCGCCTGTAATTTCAACATAGCGACATCCAAGCCTTCGCACCTCTTCAAGAACCGCCTCGATCGACCAGTCTTTCCCCTCATAAAATGCATAGGAGGTGTCGCACCAGCCACATCTAAGATTGCAAGATGTGGCTCTAATAAAAATACAGGGGAGCCCAGCATAGCTCGACTCCCCCTGGATGCTTTTGAAGATTTCATTAATCTTCATTCATGACAACTTGACTTACAAATCTTCTCGTCCCCTTGCCAGAGCGGAATGGGGTCTCCTGGTACCACTTTCCCAGGCAATAACCGATTTTTGGGAATCGCATCTCCAATCCATTAGACGCCGCTCCCTGTGACGTCTTTCTGTAGAACGACCATCCTTTCCATAGAAACGGAGTCGCTCGGCCCTGCGGTCTGGTCCATAGCCACGCACCTGGGCACGCCGCGCTGATCTTCTCCTTTCCATAAGAAGCTCCTTATTAAGAAGATTACCCTAAAAGATACAGAAAATTATTGAAATAAGTCAAGTATTTTTTTAGCACCATTTGTTGGAGGTCTTTAAAAGCATACACTTGACGCTTCCACCAGCCTTGAGAAATTCCCCAACAGCCGACTCACACGTTACATATCCTCGCTGATAAAGGGCTTCCTTTAATGAAAGACTGGCTTTATGAAGTATGATACGCTTCCCTATCCGAAACCCGTTACATGCGAAAGAAAAGGCATCCTCATGCCCTACTGCAATCGCATCTGGAACATGTCTTTTTATTTTTTTAATGGAGGTGGTATTAAACGCCGGAGGATAAAAGAGTGCAGTATGATCATCCAGCGGAAGAAAACAGGTGTCCAAATGATAAAATCTGGGGTGAATCAATCGAAGGAGTTCCATAGGCAACTTCATCTTCTTGGAAATTTCTTTGTGCGCCCCCATTTCGGATCGTATTCCATAACCCGCAAAATAAATATCCCTAAACGGTAGGAGATCTCCTTCCCCCTCGAAATAGGAGGACGTAGAGAGCGGAAAGAGCCTATGAAAGTGTCCTTGTATATAATTCTTGAAAAAGGGCTCCTCCCCTCGCCGCTGCGGCCAGCGAAATTGGCTTGGAACGAATTTTCCGCCCAGAAAACTCCCGGCATTCGCGACAAACACCATGTCAGGAAATCCGGGACGCGGCGGGATAAAATGAAGATGCGCCCCCATCTCCTTGAGCGTTTTGCAAAGGTTCAACCACTGTTTCATCGCAAGTTTGGCCCTTGCGGGTCGGCGCATATCCATCCAGGGATTGATTTCATAATGGACACCGAAATATTTCGGGCGGCACAAAAGGAGATTCATATCTTCAACAGGTTTTTCGCCATCGTTCACGGTACCCATTTTCTTGTTATGTACCCTCTTCTCCATGTCACATCCAGACTTAAACAGGTTTCTGAAAAACAGATGTCGTAAGCAGGCTGCTCTCATTATTATAACGCTTATCTCTCATTCCACCAAGGGCATGAAAGGGTTATCCCCTTAACTAAAACATGAGGGCGATCAAGGAGTATTACAGCGTTGATATGTTCGAAAATGGAGGATCGGCTAAACGATGACTATCCGTGTGGCACCTCGGGAGGATTCGTGACATCTGGCCCAAAAATATCGTCAGGGGATCGGACATAATCACCTTTTCGAACCATTTTCCACTTGCCTTGTCTTAATCCATCGTACCATCTCCCCTCAAGGGAGGGAGAGACTTCAGAGTATGAGGCCAGATAGCTATGTCCGATCACATTTTCTTTGTATTTCTTTACAAAAGTCACCTTCCCATTGGCCAGCCAGCCTTCAACCCTGGCGCGCTTTTTGGATAGTTCGCTCTCTCCAATATCCGATTCATGGGATTCGATAAAAACACCCTCAAATTTGTTTCCCGTCCCAACAAGCCTGGCAATAAAGTTAACTTCTAAAGGGGTACCATCACCTAAGATTGTTTCATAAGAACCTTCCCACTCACCCGACAGGCGGTGTCGGTGTCGCTCCACCCTCTGAACTGGCTCTATTCCAAAGCACTTTTTAATATGTCGCGACGGAATATCTCCGGAAAATGTCCGATGTAGTATCAGTGTCCTTGCCATCGCACCGTCTGAAAAGAGGGCGTTTTCTAACTGCACATTATAACCAACCCCAATATCGGTGTAGAAATTTGGCAAGGTAAGTGAGTTGCCTATCTTAAGGTTTTGAACCCATACGCAAAACATATTTGATTCCACACTATAGGCCCCATCCCACCTGATACCCGCAAGTCCGGAGACAGGACCGCTCCAAAACATCAGACCAACCTTGGGATAATACCCATTTCCTTGATCGCGCAAAAGAGAGGCGTCTACCTCCGCCCATTGTTCCATAGAATAACTATATGCCACGCCAACCATCCTTTTTAGCCGCGGCGAATTCTCCTCATCTTCAATAGGTTCATGATCTTCTCCGATATCTCTAAGCCAATCCCCTTCCACGTTCTGTTTCGCACCTAACGAGGCAGCCTCCGCAGGTAGCGGTGCGATCAAAACGTCTCGCACCACGGGCACTTTTAATGTGAACCAACTTTCTCCCTCTTTGAGAGTTTCTTTCTCCACAGGATGGACCGGATGCGTATCTTCCCTTGACGTTTTATAGGTATCGTTCACCTTGCTACCTTGCGGCAAGGCTTTACCCCCACGCATACGTTGCGTGGCGACCGAGTCGAGAAAAGCCAAAGCAAAAATACAAAGGAGAACAGCGACCACCAAGATTCCGCCCTTCTCCTTCTTGAATATCTTGGTAAGTCGGGAGGGAGAAGATGATGGTTGTGAATGGGGCGTGGGAGGGGTACTGGAATAATCGTCATTCGCACCCGCTTTCCGTCCCTTATTAAAACTGCTTAATAAGGTATCATACTCCCTTCGTTTTTTTGGATTGCCAAGAACCTGATAGGCCTCGTGGACTTTTCTAAACTTCTCCGCCGCTTTTTCCTTAATGCGGGGATCATCGGAGTTAATTTTGTCCGGGTGGAAAAGTTGGGAAAGGAGGCGATAGGCCTCTTTGATTTCCTGGGACGTAGCAGAGACATCTATCTCGAGCGTTTCGTAGTAGTCAATGAAAACTCCCATAGAACGACTACTTCTCTAATGCGGCGAAGCCGCAAAGGGGCTTAGCTAAGCCTCCTCC
>CAYJWQ010000041.1:12880-14871 GCA_964373895.1 uncultured Nitrospirota bacterium | reverse complement strand
AACCTAAAGCTTTTATAATCTTATATTGAGGATTCTCCCTCGGCGAGGAAGAGATGCATCAATCGCGTCTTTGGATGTTGTATCTTTTGACGATCTTGGCTTCCATGTATTTTTTGGCGGACATGGTCAATTTGGTTTTGGGCGCGCGCCTTTCGGCTACAACCGATATTCCGAAACGGATTCCCCATATTTCAAGGGTATCTCGCAAGGTAGAGAGAGCAGGTGTTCCCGCAGACCCCTTGGTTAAAATGGGTTCAGACTATCAGATAATTATTGATGGGAATATTTTTAACTCCAAGATGCGGGGAAGAACGCTTCAGGAGGAATCGCCGATCTCCCTTCTCACGGATCCTTCGGTTGTCTTATCTCATTTTTCTCTCATGGGAACGATGGTTGCCAGTGAGTCTCGCTCCTATGCGGTGTTTGAAGATGCAAAGACCCAAGAGCAGTTTCTCTATAAAGAGGGCGACTTTTTGTCGGAGGATGTCCAAATTATAAGAATCGGCCGAAACAGGGTGATTGTTTGGACCGGAGAAAGAGAGGAAATACTCGAGGTACTGCTCCCACCCGGGGAGAATATTATGGGAGGGGGTTCCCAGGTTGTGCCGATCCCCTCGCCTCTATCCGGAGTCCGACAGATTTCAAAAAATAGATGGGTCTTGGATCGCCGTGAGATTGATGGCGCTGTCGAGAATCTTCCACAACTTTTGACCAAGGCGAGGATCATTCCTAATTTTAGTGATGGAAAACCGGACGGTTTCCGCATCTTTGCAATTAGCGAGGACAGCCTTTATTCAAAAATTGGTCTCCAAAATGGGGATATCCTTCACCGGGTAAACGGTATTGAAGTAAAAGAACCTCAAAATTTCATCAGAGTATTTGAGCAGTTGAAGAATGAGACGTATCTGATCGTTGATCTGGTTCGAGGCAACCAGAAAGAGACGTTTAATTATGAGGTTCGATAAAACCTGTAAAATCCTTTCCTCTTTTCTCTACACGTTGTGGCAAAATGCCCCGTCTCGCTCATCTGCCTTAGTGCTAACCTTTTGAAATAATAGGTCAAAGTATTTACCTGTCTCATGGCATTAACTTTGCTGAACATTGTTAGTGGTGAGAGAGAGTGTGTGTGCATTCGCGAATCTATGAAGGGAGGTAATCTGCAACGGGGGTTCTCTGTTGCGGCTTCTCCCCGTTAGGGAGTGGGTGTCAGCGATTCGATGCGCTGATATCAGTTATCGTCTGGTCGATGGCAGAGAAGGAGGGGAGGATGAGGCGATTCTTGGGGGGGATATGGCTAATGGTTTTTGTGTTGGTTTTCCCCAATGTCTGCGGGGCTGGACCGATGATGACGGCGCCCAAAGAGGGGAGGGACCCCATGGCCCTGATGCTCGTTGGCCAAGGGATCAGTCTGTATAACGAGAAGAATATGGATGCAGCTCTAAAAAGCTTTGAATTAGCCGCTCAGATTGACCCATCGTTATCGGTTGCCTATTTTAACGCGGGGATTGTAGCGTCAGAAATGGGTCAGAAAAAAGAAGCCCTCTCTTACCTGGAAGAGTTTTTAGCCCGTACGCCGGGACATCGAGAAGGAGAGCAAGTTCTATCCGAGCTGAAGGCAGGCCATTATGCCGGAATTCTCGATGCTGAAAAAGGTGGTTTTGCCGAATTTGGAATGGCGGCGCTGATTGGATCGCTGTTTCCCCTTGCGATGGCCGCATACATGGCCTCCAGAGGAAGCCAATCACAGACATAGTTTGTGGAGGCATGTATATCGTTTCTAAACAAAGATAACCCTTGCTAAAACAAAAAACGCATCTGGGAAAGAAGGGTATACTCTCGGATGCGTTCTTGTTTTTAGCAGATAAAATCGGGTTAGATTCCTTTCCAGGCGTGAAGTGTCTTTGAGAGGTTTTTTTTGGCTCTTTTGAATTTCGGGTGTGTAAATTGAAGGCCCCTTTTTAAATTATCTGGTTTGCAGTTTTATCTGGGCA
>CAYJWQ010000041.1:0-12780 GCA_964373895.1 uncultured Nitrospirota bacterium | reverse complement strand
CTCGCCTTTTATAAAGAACGGTTTTAGATGCAATACCCATTCAAACGTTCAAAGAGCCTTTTTTTTGTAATAACTCTTTGGTTTTAAATGGTTTTCCTTGCCTTTTAAGATCAATAATTTTACCTCCTTTATTTGACTTTACTTCGAAACCCTCTATAATAGGAAAGTTCATACGGATGCGGTATGCACAGGTGTTCCTATAACGTTTTTACAGAAAAAGGGCATGGAGTTCTCTTAATGTGGCATCGTCTTCCTACCTTTTGGGCGATCTGTGTGATGATAGGGGTCTCTCCGCTCCTTGCGCAGGAGACGGGCGAAACTCTAAAAGAGAGGCAAATTACACTTGATTTTAATAATGTCGATCTCCCTGTTTTTGTTAAGTTCATCAGTGAATTAGCCGGGAAAAACTTTATCATTGACGAAAAGGTCAAGGGGAAGGTCACGATCTATTCGCCGGTAAAAATTCCTGTAAGCCGTGCCTACGATGTCTTTCTCTCGGTCCTTGAACTCAAAGGGTTTACAGTGGTCAAAAGCGGGCTGGTCGATCAAATTCTTCCCATTGCAGAAGTGCCTCCTGATCGCTCGATTTATGTCTATACATTGGAAAACAGCCTTGCTGAAGAAGTGGCCAAGGTCCTGCTCGGTTTGACTTCAAGGGCGGTCCCATTGACACGTCGGCTTTCCGTCCCGTCGGGCGAGTTGACCGGCGCCATTCAAGTTTTATCCGATAAGACGACCAACAGCTTGATTATTACCGCCATCAGCCAAGACTATGAAATCCTGAAGGGAATTATACAGAAGCTCGATACAAAACGTCGCCAGGTCTATGTTGAAGCGGTGGTATTGGAAATGGCGGCTGACAAGTTTAGGGAGATGGGAACCGATCTTGGCGCTGTCTTAGGTTACAGGTCGCCCGGAGGTGGCCTGGCGGCGGTCGGGACGTTCAACAATCAAAATCCAACGGCCATACTTGATTTTGCCAAGGCCGCCGGTGTGACGCTGGGCAAGGTGAACATTCAGGCCTTATTGCGCGCGTTGCAGGCCTCATCGGATGTAAATATTTTATCGACGCCCCAAATTCTGACCAGCGATAACCAAAAGGCTGAAATTGTTGTGGCGCAAAATGTCCCCTTTCCAGGGGCCCAAAGCCAAACGGTTGGGGGAAACATTCAGACGACGATCGAGCGAAAAGATGTCGGGATTATCCTGCGATTGACGCCGCAGGTCCTGGAGAACGACCTGGTTCGTCTTGATCTCTATCAAGAGATCTCTTCCGTGCTGGATACGGTTCAGAGTGTTGGAACGGTCGTTCTGGGTCCAACGACCAACAAACGCTCCGCGTCTACGACGGTGGTTGTTGCGCATGCCCAAACCGTGGTGATCGGAGGTCTGATTCGGGATAATGTCATTGTTACCCAGAGGAAGGTTCCATTATTGGGGGATATTCCCTTTATGGGATGGCTCTTTAAGTTTCAATCAAGACGGTTTGAAAAAACCAATCTTCTAATCTTCCTGACCCCCCACATTGTTCGGGATAAAGAAGATTTCGAAAAAATTAAGGGGGAGAGGACGGAGAAGGCCTCTCTTTTTATGGAAGAGAGTCAACTGGAGGGACGTGAGCGACGCAACCTGATGTTTCGTGAACTGGTCAATCCCCCAAAATAGGCGGGTCTCTCCTCTCAAACTCCTCTTGGGCGTGTGGTCCCTTCTTCGTAAGCGGCATAGGCCGATCGTGGTGCAGGGGAAGGCATTTTGATCTTACAAAAACACCCTTTAATCGGGCAGCTTTTCGTGCAGAAATGTTCCCTGGCGCCCACCAGACTCGAAGAAGGGCTCCTTGCCCAAAAAACGGAAGGTGGAAGAATCGGAGAGGTTCTGGTCCGATTAAAATATCTGACGGACAGTGAGGTATTGTACGCCCTCTCGGAGCAATGGCAAATTCCTTATCGCCCCTCCCTTAATATTGAAGAGATTGATCCTCTCCTGATTGCGAAGGTTCCCATCGCGTTCGCAAAGAGGCATGGATTCCTTCCGTATAAAAATACGGAAAATGCGGTGGATGTGGCCGCCTCGAATCCGCTCAACCTGACCGCGTTGGATGATCTTCGGCTCTTACTGGGAAGGCCGCTTTCCGTGATCGCGATTCCTTATAGCGAGGTGATCAAGGCCATTCACCAGGTTTACGAATTGGCGACCAATGCGGCGGCGGAGGTGATATCCGATCTCTCTGGAGAGAGCTTAAGCGTTCTTGCCGAGGAGCTTGCGGAACCGGAAGACCTGTTGGATGCAAATGATGAGGCCCCGATTATCCGGCTGGTGAATGCCATCCTGTTTCAAGCGGTGGCGCAGCGGGCATCGGATATCCATTTTGAGCCATTTGAGAAGGACCTGATTGTCCGTTACCGAATTGATGGCCTGCTTTATAATATCCTCTCCCCTCCAAAGCGGTTCCAGTCGTCTCTCCTCTCCAGGATCAAAATCATGGCGGGAATGAACATTGCCGAAAAGAGGCTCCCTCAAGATGGACGGATCGGACTAAAAATTGCCGGCCGGGATATTGATATCCGCGTCTCGGATGTTCCCACGCCGTATGGCGAGCGCCTGGCGCTCCGTATCCTCGATAAGTCAACCCTTCTGTTACACATGGAGGATATCGGCCTTAGCCAAAAAAGTTTGGCGATCATGGAGCAGTTAATCCATCTGGCCCATGGGATGTTGCTTGTAACCGGCCCTACCGGCAGTGGGAAAACCACCACCCTTTATGCCTGCCTCAATAAGATCAACTCTTCGGACAAAAATATCATCACCATTGAGGATCCGATTGAATATCAAATTAAAGGGATTGGACAGATACAGGTGAATCCAAAGATTGCGTTAACCTTTGCCAACGGACTTCGTTCGATATTAAGGCAGGATCCCGACGTGATCATGGTCGGCGAGATTCGTGACACCGAAACGGCCCAAATTGCCATTCATGCCTCGTTGACGGGGCATTTGGTCTTCTCGACCCTTCACACCAACGATTCATCCGGGGCGATCACGCGCCTTTTGGACATGGAAATTGAGCCGTTTCTCATTACATCGTCGGTGGTGGCGATTGTCGCGCAGCGGTTGATTCGATTGATCTGCCCATCCTGCCGGTCTCCTTATCAACCGACCCAGGAAGAGCTTGGAAAATTGGGGATGAAACAAGACGACAAATCACTTTTGTTTTATCGAGGGGAAGGCTGTTCCAACTGCATGCAGACCGGCTATCGGGGCCGCTCTGGAATCTATGAAATACTTTTAATGGATGACGAGCTGAAAGGGATGATCGTGTCCAAGTCGGATGCCTCTCAAATTAAGATGAAGGCGGTATCAAGAGGCATGGCGACATTGCGTGAGGATGGCGCGGGACGGGTGATGGCCGGGATAACGACGACCGAAGAGGTGTTAAGGGTAACGCAGGAGGAGATGGCGTAAGTGTGCATGGGCGATGGCGGTCTATCAATATAAGGGGCTTAATGTTAAGGGGAAAGAATTGACCGGCGTAATTGATGCCGACAACCCCCTCCTTGCAAAGGCAAGACTTAGGAAAAGTGGCATCTTCCCCATTTCGGTTTCGCCGACCGACAAGGCCGATCGCTCAAGCCCTCTTTTTTCAGAACGTGTTACCGTCTCTGATTTGGCGGTGATGACCCGGCAGCTCTCCACCCTTTTGGGCGCGGGCATTCCGTTGCTGGAGGCGCTTTCAGTGCTGCTTGCGCAGGTCGAAAAGAGGGCCGCGAAAAAGGTATGGATTGATGTCAGAGAGGGGATTAAGGAGGGTATGGCATTATCAGACGCCCTAGGCCGCCACCCCGCTTTTTTCCCTCCCATCTATGGTCAGATGGTGCGGGCGGGCGAGGCAAGCGGAACGCTCGATCAGATATTAATGCGTCTATCGGATTATCTTGAAAGTCAGGCCCGATTACGCAATAAGCTCTTCTCACTTTTGACCTATCCCCTCTTGATGCTCGTTTTGAGCCTGTTCATTCTCCTCTTTCTCATCTCGTTTGTTGTCCCGAAGGTAGTCGCTGTCTTTGCCGACTTAAGACAGGCGCTCCCCTTGCCAACTGTTATTCTCCTTGCTGTAAGCGATTTCTTACGTGATTATGGGTGGTTTTTGCTTATCCTGGGTGTCGCTTCCGCGGTTGCCCTAAAACGTCATCTTGGAACACCGAATGGAAGGAGGCGGTATGATCGCTGGGCGCTCAAGGCCCCCGTGATAGGCAGGGTTGTCCAAATCGTGGCCATTTCCAGATTTACCAGGACCCTTGCAACCTTGCTGGCCAGCGGGTTGCCGCTTTTGTCTGCCCTGGAAATGGTTGCGCAGGTGGTTGGAAACAGGATGTTGGAAGATGCGATACAAAAGGCGCGTGCAGAGATTCGCGAAGGGGAGGGAATGGCCGAGCCTCTAAAGAGAAGCGGACTCTTCCCGCCGCTCGTGACCCATATGGTTGCCGTTGGAGAAAAGAGTGGCGCGTTGGAGGGAATGCTTCAGAAGCTGTCAGAGGCCTATGACGATGAGGTCGAGACAACGGTTGCGGCTTTGACCTCGCTTTTGGGGCCTTTGTTAATTTTAGGAATGGGGTTCATTGTCCTTTTTATCGTCTTAGCCATTTTGCTCCCTATTTTTGAAATGGGCCAGATCGTCAGATGAGGATCAATCAAACAGCGACGGCGATGGGGCATTCACGTGGATTTACCCTCATCGAGATTATGGTGGTGATCGCCATCCTGGCGATTCTGGCGGTCATGGTTGTCCCAAAACTGGTTGGGAGGACGGATGAAGCGAAACAGGTGGCCGCGGCGGTTCAAATAAAGAACATTGAACAGGCGCTCCAGATGTACAAAATAGATACAGGCGTCTATCCAAGCACGGAGCAGGGCCTGGAAGCCCTTGTATCGAAACCGACCATTGGGATCATTCCGAAGAGATGGCGAGAGGGAGGATATTTCCCAAAGGTTCCAAAAGATCCCTGGGGCCATCTTTATGTCTATATCAGCCCTGGGGCACATGGCGATTATGATCTCGTCTCTTATGGTGACGATGGCGAGCCGGGCGGAGGGGGGAAGGCTGCTGATATTGAGAGCTGGAACTTAGAGCCGTCTTTATAGGATCGAATGAGGCGCCCTCTGGCGATAGCCAGGAAATCTACCGGACAGGGTTTCACGCTCATCGAGCTGATACTGGTTGTCTTAATCTTAGGCATTGCCGCCCTTTTGGTCGCGCCACGGCTTTCGTCTTTTGGCGCGGGGAATTTAAAAGGGACCTCCAGACATTTTGCCGGACTGATCCAATATATCGCCCAAGAGTCGTCTGTGACCAAGCAGAGCTATCGCCTTTATTACGATTTAAAAGGGGGCGCCTATTGGGTTGCTGTCGGCCAGGAGTCCGGGGTGTTTGTCTCGTATGTAGAGACATCCGATCCACTCATGGGGCGTCGTGTGCTTCCGGAAAATATTTCTTTTGAAGATGTCATTACGGCGCAGCAGGGAAGGGTGACGGAAGGAGAGGCCTTTACGCAATTTTATCCGGTAGGGGTGGATAAAAGTTTGATTCACCTGCGTGAGGGAGAAGAGAGATGGACGTTAGAGATCAATCCGTTAACAGGTGGCGTGCGGGTGTATGACGAATATCGATCGGGAGAGTAAAAAAAACAGCAAAATCGTTTGCCGGTTTTTTGGCAGAGCGGGGATGCGCGGTTTTACGTTGATTGAAATGATGGTGACGTTGGCGGTCCTCGCCGTTTCGCTGGTGGCCTTGTTGGGGCTTCGCAATCGTACGGCCGCCCTCTCGGCGCACGCCCGCCATGTTACGGAGGCCACCCTGTTGGCCCGAAGACAGGTTGCACAGATTTCGCTTTCTGGTTTTCCAGACCTTGGGATACGCCAGGGAGATTTTGGAGAAAGGGTTCCGTCTTACCTTTGGAGAGAGGAGGTTAAACAGACGCCGTTTGATCTGGTTCGAGAGTTAATCCTGACGGTGCACTGGAGTGAAAACGCCCGTAAAGAGGAGGTGCGGTTTACGACGTATCTTTTTAATATGAAGCAGACATGAGTATGACGATGCCAGATTCCCGCGCCTATCCACAAATAAGAGATCAATATGTAGGGGCCCATCTGGTCCGTTTGAATGCGAAGGGTTTTACGCTGATTGAAATCCTGATCGCATTTGCCATCTTTTCCGTGGTGGTGATCTTGCTTTATGGAACGTTTGACACAACCTATAAAGCCTCACGTGAGATGGAAGATGCGGCCGAATCGCTGCGGCAGGTTCGTTGGGGGTTCTACCACCTTGCTCGAGACCTGGGCATGTATTACCAGGCGCCGAAGATAAAAGGGAGAGAAGGGGAGAAGCATACATTGCGCTTTGAAGTGTTAGACCAGTACCGATTTTCAGATCAGGCCGAATGGCCGAACGATACCATAAAATTTAAGTCGGTTTCTCATGGACGGACCATCCAAAATGCCGCCGAGTCGGATTTGATAGAAGTTTCTTATTATCTTAAGGATGATGCCTTGATTCGCCAGGCGCAACTTTCCAACCAGAAGATCATCTATAATGAGGTTGGCAAAAATCTGATTGGTTTAAATTTCCGTTATTGGGATCTGGCCAATCTGGCATGGGTCGATCGGTGGGATATGATCGAGCAGAAGCGGCCGCCCTCGGCTGTTGAGGTCGAGATATTCCTTCGCGATCGCATCGGTGGTTCGGCCCGTTTTACGACCATCGTGGAAATTCCAGGGGGGTCGTGAGCCATGTTTTCCAGGATCAACAAAAAGGCATCTGCGGTCCTTCTCGGTTATGCCTTATTTGCCCTTCTCTCCTTCTCGTTTTTTTTCTATCGGACCTTCCCCTTCTCTCTTCTGGAATCACGACTGCTTCATCTTCTGGAGGAGCAAAGCGGATGCGCCATTGATGTTGATGAAAAAGATTTTTATCTTCCCTTAAGATTGGAGTGGAAGGGGGTCCGGGTTGGCTGTTTGCCCTTTTTGGAATGGAAGATTGCGTCAATCGATATCGATGTCGCCCCGTTCCCATTGATATGGCATCGCCGCGGTGATATTGATTTCTTAGCCCGGCTGTCCGAGGGAGAAATCCAAGGCCGTCTCTCGGCGACAAGGAAAGATGGGGCCTACGCCTTCTCGTTAAAGAATGAATGGAGACGATTGAATCTTTCTTCGGTCGGCCTGTCTGGCATACTCGGTCTTTCAGGGGAGGGCGTTTGGAGAGATCATGGCCTGCTGCGGGGTGAGGGAGGGTTTGCATTCAATATCGAAGAGGCCCATTTCAAGGAATTTAGGGGATGGGTTTCTCCCATTGGCGATCTCAACTTTTCGAACATCCATGGCAAGATTCGTTGGCGTGGCGGAACCGCTGTCTTTGAACGTCTCATCGCCCAGGGGAGCGAAGTGGATTTAAGCGCAGAGGACGGCTCTCTCCTTTTGCGGGAGCCCTTCTTGCGGAGCATCATGACCCTCTCGCTGAAGGTTGTCCCGAAAGGAAAGCTAAAGGATGTGGCAAAGATTTTCATACAAGATTATTCAGGGCGTGGGCCGTTGACGCTTAAGGTGCAAGGAGTTTTGGCGCAACCCGATATTTTGGTCAATGGGCAAAACCTTCCCTATCAATGAGGAAATCGTGAAATGACGCTGGGACTTGATATTGGATGCGACACCATAAAGGGGGTCCGGATGGCGAGAACGCTGTGGGGTTTTCGTCTGATCGATTCTTTCGGACAGAAAGTTTTAAGAGACGGTCCCTCGTCCGATTTATTGACCGACGGCCAGATTGCCGCGCTCAAGTCCTTGATGCGCGATGGGAAGATTCGTCCTGATGATCAGATTGCCGTTTCATTGCCGGGGCATCTTGTGTCGGCCCGGACGATGACCCTCCCTTTTGTTGATCTGAAGAGACTTGCGCAGGTGATCCCGTATGAAGTGGAAGGCCAACTCCCTTTTAACATTGAAGATGTTTCAATTGGATATCAGGTTCTTCATCTGAATAAGAACGAATCCCCTGCAAACGCTTTTGTCCTGGTTTTTGCCGTCCCGCGGGCGACACTGCGTCGTTTTTTGGAGATGCTAAAAGAATTGGGTATAGACCCGATCTTGGTCACCGTGGATGCCGTCCCCCTGCATGCTTTTTACAGATATCTTTTAGATGGGAAGCGTGAGAAAACGCGGCAGGGAAGCGATCTGCCAGGGAGGTGTTTGCTCATCGATATGGGGGCGTCCAAGACGGTGCTCGCTCATATTCAAGACGGAAAGTTAACGTGGGTGCGAACCCTGACGATCGGTGGGGATGTTCTAACGGAGGCCCTACGGAGCAGGTGCAATCTCTCTTTTGGAGATGCCGAGAAGCTCAAAAGGGAGATTCATATCAATAAAGAGTCTTCGTTTTTATCAAGAGAGGCCCTCTGTCTGAAAGAGGCCATCGCCCCGTTATTCACCGAGATTGAGAAGACGGTCCACTTAACCGGCGGCGCTACTCATCCTCCTTTCTACCTTTGTGGCGGGGCGGCGGGATTAAAAGGGTTAAAAGAGCTGTTTGCGACAGTGTTGGAGATGAAACCGGTTCTGTCAGAAGGGGATCTTCGATTGGAGGCGGATGCCACCGCTCCTCTGGCGCAAGGGCTGGCCCTGATCGGTTGTCCTAAAGACGCACAGATTAATTTTCGGCGGGGAGAATTTGCCCTAAAAAAGGAGGCGAAGGAACGCAACCTATTCGTATCGGTGGGGTTGATGCTCCTCTTTGTTTTTGCGTTCATGGTTGGAGATTTTTATCTTCATTGCCGCTATAAAGAGAGACAATACCAGGGGTTGAAGGGCCAGCTTCGGGGCGCATTTTCCGATGCCTTTCCACAAATAAGAAATGTGCCAAGCGAACTCGGACAGATCAAGACGGCCATTGCCGCCCTTCATCGTACGGGAGAATTTCTGGGTATCGGCGAGGTCAGTCCATTGGTTGTGCTGAAGGCGTTAACCTCCGGCATCCCGGCAGACGTACCGATTGATGTGACGGACCTGGTAATTGACGGAAACCGGGTCCGTATGGAGGCGCAGACAGCGTCTTTCGATTCGGTGGATAAAGTTCGGGGGAATCTAACGAAGGTTGCCCTTTTTCGGGATGTGAATGTCAGCGACGCGAAGGTTGCCGCGGACCCGTCCCGTGTGGGCTTTAGGGTTCAAATGACCGTGGCGATCGGGAGGGGAGATTGAAAGGGCTCCTAAGAAAGATCGATCAATTTTTGATGGGCCGCACCCTTCGTGAGAAGGGGATCCTGGGGGGAGGGATTTTTATTGCCTTCTTCCTCGTCGGCTACGTTGCCTGGTTTTCTCCAGCCGTTGAGAGAATGGTATTGCTCAATCGCCTGATCCCGCAGAAGGAGAAAGAGATCGGCGCGTTTGAACATCTTTTGGATGAGTATCGCGCTGTTTTAGATGGGATACAAAATATAGAGCGGCGCCTTCCGACCGAAGGCCGCTTCTCTACGCTCTCATTCCTGGAAGAAATTGCGACACAAAATAAGATTCGGAAAAATATCGCCACCATTCGCCCCCTGTCGCCGCGCCTGCACGAATCCTACCGAGAGATTCCCGTGGAGGTCAAGGTGGAAAATGTGACCCTTGCCCAGATCATCCCGTTTTTGGACGCGATTGAAGGGGGCTCCCTCCACATCAAACGACTTGCGATGAAAACGAGATTCTCGGATCCCGCGTTTTTGGATGTGACGTTTGTGGTCTCTTCTTATGAAAAAATATCGCAACCCGGCCAGGAGAGAATGCCGCCCGTTTAGTAGGCTGTTGAAGAACTTGTTTTATGGATAGGCTGTTCAAAAAGCTCCAGATGCGAGGCCGCAGGGACCGAGGAGACCGCAGCGTACTAAGTAAGGTACGTGAGGATATCCGAGGGGCCAAGAACGAAGCAGATGGACTTTTTCAACAGTCGGCTAGCAACCAGAAGGGGTTTGCCCTCCTTCTAAGCCTTCTGGTCATTCTCCTTTTAAGCGTGCTTATTTTGGAAGACGATTTTCAGGCCCGCGCCGATCTGCGCGCCGCCGGCAACTTTCGTGACGACCTGTCCGCATTCTATCTGGCACGATCCGCCCTCTATGCGGGAGAGGCCGTTCTAAGAGAAGACCTGAAGGAAGATTTAAGGGCCAACGAGCGCTATGATGGACTGGATGAATTATGGGCATATCCTACTTCGGAATATTCTTTGGGGGATGGAACGCTGACCGGCTCGATTGTGGATGAAGCGGGGAAGATTAATATCAATCAGCTTATCAACGCAAACGGCGATGCCCTTGCGGAAAGGGTTGCCCAGCTTAAGCTTCTTTTTGAAGTTTTAAAACTCCCTGCCGATCTTGTGGATCCCATGGTTGATTTTCTCGATAAAAATGACGAACCACTGCCTGCGGGCGCGGAGGAGGCCTACTATCGCGGCCTTCGTCCACCCTACCGATGCAAGAATGGACCGCTTGATACATTGGAGGAGCTTCACATGGTCAAGGGGATGACAGATGATGTCTATCGGACGATTGCCCCCTACCTGACGGTTTATGGAGATACCTCGGGCCTATTTACGGGAAAGATCAATGTCAACACGGCGGACATTGTCATCCTTCAAAGCCTGGATGCCGGCATTGATGAATCGGAGGCAGGTCGCCTGATAAAAGGGCGCCCTTATAAGACGACAGATTCTTTCAAATCAAAATTGTCCCGGGAGGCACAAGATCGGATGTCCAAGGCCGGCAGTTTAGAATGGATTGAAACAAAGAGCGATCTTTTTTCAATACGGGCCGAAGGAAAGGTAAATCGTACAAAAAAAATCGCCCACGCCGTGGTTAGCCGTTCCAATAACAAAATGGAACTCCAATATTTTAAGATAGACTGACAGGCTAAAGTTTAAAGTTTGTCTATATATTGGTATTTTTTCTATTTAGTGATCTATCTATTGTATTTTTCTATTGACAAGTGGTAATGAGTTTTCTACGATGCGTTTATATGGGAATCTAACAGTCTCTCTATCAGTATAGAAAGGAGGTTGCCGTGCCGACAAAACAGAAACCGTTTGGAGGATATGGGGTTAACTTTAAGGGATGCAGCGATACGTTGGAAGGGCTTTTTGGAAAAAAACCGATTAGTCCAAGCGAGATGACTAAACTCCTTTGGGCCTATGTGAAGAAGAATAAGTTGGGGGGAAAAGAATAAGTACGTTCAGCACGGAGCCGCCTGCCCTCTCTTTGTGAGAGACCAGCGAATAGTCTCGGTCTTGACATTTGAGAGGGGAGGCGTATTTTAACCATACGACTCGCCTCGATCTACAGCTTCAAACAGGTTTTTCCGATTCGTCTCCATAAGCGCCATTATCACAAAGTAGCCACACCCACTTTGTGGTGAAGACTTTCTACAACTCGGTTTTAAAATCGGTTCAAAACATTTATAATGCCCTTTTGAATTTCGAGTGTGTAAATTGAAGGCCCCTTTTTAAATTATCTGGTTTGCAGTTTTATGTGGGCATATTCCTTCTTCTCCTCGCCCCTCAAGGGAGAGGAAACCCAATAATGGCCTCGCCTTTTATAAAGAACGGTTTTAGATGCAATACCCATTCAAACTTTCAAAACATTCTATTTCACGCTCCCCTTTTGACACGGTTCGCCTCTAATGCTACACTTAATTTAAAGAAGGAGGTGTCTATGCCGACAGCAAATCCGAGAGTACACGTGGTTTTAGAGAAACCACTTTTCAAAAAAGTTGCGCAATTGGCCAAACGGAATAACTTAACGCTATCTGCCATTGCGAGAGACCTGATTGCAGAGGCGATTGAGATTTCCGAGGATATTGCCTTGTCCAACTGGATAGAGCAGAACGGGCGGCTCTCATACAATAGAAAAAATCTTGTTCCCCTGGAAAAAGTGTCTTGGTAGAGGATTTCATTGTCCAATTCACGCAGGCAGCGCAACAGGATGTTCTGTCTTTACCGCAGAGAGTCCGTCCGATGATCAGAAGGGCTGTTGAGTCGCGGTTGAGGACACAGCCGCACTGCTATGGAAAACCGCTTCGGATGAATCTGAAAGGTCTCTGGAAACTGAAGGTGGGGGATTACCGGGTGATTTTTCGGATGAGCGGCAAAGAGGTTATTATTATAGGGATTGGGCATCGGAAAGATATTTATCGGAAAATCTCACCCACTCCGTTGGCATGACACACCCCCTCTCCCCTTAGTGGAAGGAGACAGATGAACCCATGGGCATGGTCCGGGTTACTCACCGGCGTCACCTCCTTCATGATAGGGATATTCGTTCTTTCGAAGGCCCCGACCAAAAAGTTGAACCAACTTTGGTGTGCCCACACCTTGTCCATCGCGGTCTGGGGTTTTGGCGTCCTACGGATTGCAACGGAGGGCGACCCCCATCTTTCCTTGGTTTTCTATGGGCTGGTACTGGCCTTCGGGGTGATATGGATTCCTGTTTTACTCTACCACTTTGTATTGATACTTTGTGAGAAGAAGTATGGTGCTTTACTCCCTTTAAATTACCTAATCGGCGGCGTCTTTTCTGTTCTCGTTCTCTTTACGCCGCTGATTCACAGCGGCGTTCGTTATGTCTTTTCCTCTTTCTATGTTCCACAACCAGGCTCCATTTATCCCATTTATTTGACCTGGTGGGTCTGGTTGGCTTGCTACGCGCATTATCAGATATTTCAAAGCTACCGGGGCGCATCGGGCCTCCGGCGGAATCAATATAAATA
>CAYJWQ010000040.1:0-15206 GCA_964373895.1 uncultured Nitrospirota bacterium | reverse complement strand
TTGTCATTCATGGAGTATACCATATATGGGGAAGTTATTTATGGAAGAGTTCTTAGCTCAATCTCGGCGGTGAGACGAGCACTGCGCTCTGACGAGATGGTTTCTGTGGTTGTGTTCTTTATCTCCGCAAGGATTGTTACGACCTTGTCTGCGATTTGGTGTCCCTTATCTGTTTGAAGGTAGTCCCAGATCGTGGTAGGAGTATCTTCATCTATCTCGTCTGGGCCCTGGCTACCGGTCTCGCTCAAAGGCGAAACCGAGACTGGATTGTTATTCTCATCCAGTTTGATCTCCTTACTGGTGACTAACAGGCTACATTAGGCCTCTATGAGTTACGCTCCCGAAACCTCGAACGGACATATCTCTATTGATCACTTCCCGTAATTTTTTACGGTTTGTCTGATGACCTTCTGGCGTTCCCACCATGAGAGCCGTATCTGGCAATCCAGGATATCAAATGGTCGCGCCTCAATGCGACAAATGAGCGCAAGATAAACATTTCGCATCAAGGCAACGGCGAGCCTGGCGTCCTCATCAATAAAAGGGATGACGTTGGCTGCCTGGTCAAAGTAGCCCCGGATGCGCTTGCACTGAAATTGGATGAGCCTTAAGAAGGCGTCATTCTTGACCCGCGCCTCTATGTCAGTAATGCAGGATCCCGCCTGCTTAATCTCATTGAGCGGCAAATAAATCCGGTCCCGGACGAGATCCTCTCCGATATCCCGAACAATGTTGGTGAGTTGGAGCGCCGTTGCGAAGGCCCGCCCGTCATCCTTGCCATTTTGGTTATGATAACCGAAGACGGGGAGCGACAGGTCGCGAATGGTGGTCGCCACCAGGTCGCAATAGACCATCAATGCGTCAAATGTTGGGTATCGGTCACGCTGTAAGTCCATTCGGCATCCTTCAATGAGACCGAGGAAACCCTTCTTTGGAATAGGATAGCGCAGAATGGCGTCCGAAAGGGCGACGGTAATCGGGTGCATCGGCTGCTGCTGGTAGCAGCGTTCCAACTCTTCCTCCCACGTCTTTAACAGGAGATCGATCGGTTGTTTCTGCTCCTCGTCCACGATGTCGTCGGTGTAGCGGCAGAAGGCGTATACCGCATAGATCGCATTTTGTTTGGGTATAGGGAGAAAACGGAACCCAACAGAAAAGTGAGGTCCATACCGGTGAGTCAACGCTTTGCAATAGCGATAAGCGTCTTTTACGGTCATCATTTTTTACCCTGATAGACGACTGATGGTCCTTTTACGACACCAATGGAGATGGAAATGATGCGCGCACGCCCTCCCCTCTCCCCATCTCCATTTAATGATCGGCAGGAGAAGTTTTTTCCACCAGCTTCTGGCATGCCAGCGGCCAAGATAGGTCTGAAGATCGTTTTTTCCGGCCCATTTAATGAAAGTGGAAAGCCCCTTGTTCCCCCCCCGCTCATAAAGGTAGCGGTTGACCAGACTGATTTCTTGCGCTATGCCAAAAGAGCGCTTCCACAGGTCGTCATAACGTGTCTTTTGGGTTATGCTCGCCGCGGCCAAAAAACCGGTTGTGAAGGCGTAGCGGAGCCCCAATCCAAAAAGATAGTCCTGAAACCCGCCGGCCTCCCCAACAAAAGGGCGGTTTGTTATTTCGGCCGATTTCTTCAGGCTAAAGCTCATAAAGGAGTATCCTCTCTTTTCGCTCTGGATGGTAAAGGGTGATATCTCCTGAAACCGCCGAACGGCGCGGTTAAAAAATTCGTTCATCCGATTAAAATTTCTTGTGATCGCGCAGCCCAACGTCGCGCGTCCACGAATAATAAATAAATAGGCGTAGCCCCCTGGAGAAATATCCGCGTCAAAAATAACCCACACCGCATCAGGATGGGATGTTAAGAAAGCGGTCTGTTTGGCCAATCCGTCGGGATGGGTCGGCCCGGTTGCAACAATATCCGCCTCTGTATACCTGATTCTCGATTGATAGTGAATCCTGGCCCCCAGGGAGAGGGCCTGGTTTAATAACCCCACATCCAGCGTCTCCTCCTCGCTCCCGCGGCGTATGAAGTAGCCAAAAGGGTTCTGGCTTTTAACCGGCTGCGGTCTTAAGCGATGATCAAAGAAGATGGCATTATAGACCGGTTGAATAAAAAAGTTGGTTGCAAGGCCAACCTGTGTCAGCATTTTTAACGCGTCATCCGACTGGCTGATATTCTCGATGACTTGAAAGTCGCCAATAAATCGCGCGCCAACCGCGTTTTTGGCCTCGTAGATATCAACCGGTATTCCCGCTTGTGCCAGGCAGATGGCCGCCGTAAGGCCGGAAGGGCCAGCCCCGGCTATTTTGATCGTATTTTTAGGCATCTTTTTTGGTGGGGTTTCCGACTTTACGGTTACGATTTTATAGCATATAATGTGGGCTGTCAAACAGCCGCCCTGCCCTTCTTTATGGAAACAGGAGAGGGGCCGGTCGTCTCCGGCGCGGAGAGGGTGTAGTTGCGCCGACTGGATGGGTAAACACTTTAAGTTGATGACGGATGGCCTGCATGTCTGATCGTTTTCTCTCTCCGGAACCGGTGGTGGAACTGGAAAAGGCGTTTATCCAACCCTTCAGAAATTTTATCGCAACCGCCAAGACCTGCTACTCGGGCAAGGGGGTCATCAGAGACGAGGACCTTCTGGAAGGATACGACCAGCTCGCCTCAAGTATCTACCAGGCGGGGCATCATACGACCCTGCAACATGCCCATTTTCAGTTCACGTTGGCCAACGTCTCGCGCCATTTCATCTGGTCATTCCTGCATAGCCATCCTTTTTACAATTCCGAACAGGTGAGTCAGCGTTATGTGGCGGTCAGGCCGGAAAGTTTTGCCATCCCGCCACTCTCCGGTGAGGCACTGGACCTCTATATGACAGGGGTGCGCGACCAGATGGAGGCGTATAAAAAATTAAATGAGATGCTGCTCCCCATGGTGGATTCCGAATGGGGGCGACGTTTCCCGCGCCGTCGGCGCAACTTTGACCGCGATGTGAAAAAGAAGGCCCAGGAAATTGCCCGTTATGTGGTACCGATTGGGGCCTTTGCCTATCTCTATCATACAATCTCCGGCGTTACCCTCCTTCGATATTGGCGGTTATGCCAGCAATATGATACCCCGTTGGAGCAGCGAATTGTCGTTAAGAAGATGGTGGACGCCCTCCTTAAATTTGATCCGGAGTATGAAAAAATTATAGAGCCGCCGCTTCCGATCGAGTCGATGCCGGAGTTTCAATTTTACCAAAACCAACCCCAAAACCAATCTACAGACGCCTCGATACAGGCAAGAGAGTTTCTCTCGGAATTTGATCTTGCGCTCGCTGGCCGGGTCTCCAAGCTGATTGATTACAAGGTGAATCAGGAGGCGGTGCTGGCCCAGTCGGTTCGCGAGGTTCTTGGGATGCCGAAGTCGGCCATCGATGACGGATGGGCCATTCGTATCGCCCTCGATCCTGCCATCAACCGTCTGATGGGGGAATCGCTCAATGTCACCACGCATTCCAAGCTAAGTCGCGTCCTGTTTCATGCCTCCTACACGTTTCAAAAGAAGCTCTCCCATACGGCCGACTCGCAGGATCAGAGGCATCGCATGACCCCCGCCTCGCGCCCGATTCTCGCGTCCCACCTTACCGACGCCCCCGATTACATCACGCCGTTCTTGGTGAAGATCGATTCTGATGTCGAGCGGTATTATCAAGAGGTGATGGCGCGTTCATGGGAACGGTTTGGCCGGCTGAAGAGACTGGGGGTCCCGGTGGAGTATGCCATGTATCTTTTGCCAAACGCCCTCTGTGTTCGGTTTACCGAGTCGGCCGATCTTTTAAACCTGCGCCACAAGCATGCCATGCGGCTATGTTACAATGCCCAGGAGGAAATCTGGCGCGCCTCCCTCGATGAGGCGCAACAGATCAAAGAGGTGAATCCCCGTATCGGTGTTTTCCTCCTTCCCCCCTGCACGTTGCGGGAGATGGCCCATATCCGCCCGATCTGTTCAGAAGGGGAGCGCTACTGCGGGGTGAAGGTATGGCGGCTTGATTTAAAGGCGTATGAGAGGATCTTATGACGCGAAAAGCGGTATCGTTGATGTCGGGGGGATTAGACAGCACCCTGGCGACAAAACTTATTCTGGATCAGGGAATTGAGATTCAGGGGCTTTATTTAAGCAGTCCGTTCGGTTGCAATGAAGAGGTTGCAAAGGTTGTGGAACATTTAAAAATCCCCTTGAAGGTTGTTGAAAAGGGGATGGCGTATGTCGATCTGGTGCGTCATCCCCAATATGGATATGGGAAAAACATGAATCCCTGCGTGGATTGCCGCATCTACATGTTTATTTTGGCCAAAAAGGTGATGCAGGAGGTGGGGGGAGATTTTATCGTGACGGGCGAGGTTTTGGGCCAGCGTCCCATGTCGCAGAGAAGGGATGCCATCCATATTATCGATCGGGATAGCGAGATGGAAGACTTAATCTTGCGCCCCCTCTCGGCGAAACATTTTCCACCGACGCTCCCGGAGCGGGAGGGGTGGGTGGATCGGGAGAGGCTTTTGGATATTGCGGGCCGCAGCCGGACGGTGCAGTTGGAGCTTGCGATGTCGCTTCAGTTGAAGGGGCATAGCGCACCGGCGGGGGGGTGTCTCCTGACCGATCCGAACTTTTCGGAGAGGCTTAAATCCTTCTTTGCGGAAAGGCCCGATCCGACGATGGCGGAGGTGCGGCTTCTTCGCTATGGAAGGCATTTTGATCTTTCGGCGGGCGGCCATGTGGTCATCGGGCGTAATCAAGAAGAGAATGAGAAATTATGGGAGGAGTCGCGTGCGGAGGTGGCGGCCGGCAGAATGGCCTTTTTCCAACCCCTCTTTCCGGGCCCGGCGGCGGTTCTTTCGGATCAATTTGGCCCAGCGCAGCGGGAAGAGGTCGGCCGACTGATTGACCGGTACGGGAAAAAGGGCTCTGAATCGGCACGTTTAGTGGAAATCCGATTTGGAGAGGAGGTTTCACAAATATCCCTTCCCAAAGAAGCGGCCCCTTCTGCATCGCTATTGCCGATGATAGAGGGAAGGTAAAATGTTTTTTGAGACCTTCCGTGTCGGCCCCTTTCAATGTAACTGCATGATCTTAGGATGTGAGGAGACCAGGGCCGCCGTTGTGATCGATCCGGGAGAGGATGCGGCCCGTATCCTCGAATCTCTCTTACGGCATCAGCTTAAAGCGGTCTATCTGCTGCATACGCACGCCCACCTTGATCATATCGGCGCGACCGATCTTGTTCGAAATAAAACCGGCGCAATAACCGGCCTTCATGAAGACGATATGCCTCTTTGCAATAATCTCCATGTTCAGGCTGCCCTCTTCGGTTTTCCCACCCCGCCCACGCCGCCGATTGATCGGTTTCTAAAACAGGGAGAGACCCTTATCTTTGGAAAATTGAGACTGGAAGTCCTTCACACGCCAGGGCATACCCCGGGGAGCGTCTCTTTTTATATCGCAGGCCTCGGTCTGATGACCGGGGATACCCTCTTTTCCGGGAGTGTCGGCCGAACCGATTTATGGGGCGGATCGCATTCCACGTTACTGAACTCCATTAGTAAACGGCTCCTCTTTTTCCCGGATGAAACGGCTGTCTATCCAGGCCATGGCCCAAGGACCACCATTGGACAGGAGAGGAAGTCGAACCCTTTTTTGGGGTAATGGAGCCTGTTGCGCAAGTCACATTTTTATACTCAAGGTCGTCATCCCCTCCCCCGACAGAAACATTCGAGGGCAGGCTCCGGCGGGAATCCAGAAGTTCTTGAATTTACAAGTCCCAGATTTCTAATCGATTCCCGATAAAAACTTCGGGAATGACATTTTTCTATTTGTGCAACAGCTCAATGATACGGACAGGCCGATTTAAATCAGATGAAGACCGGTTTTATCACCCATCCTCTCTATCTTGAACATGACACGGGATATTCCCACCCGGAGTCGCCCCGTAGGCTTTCCGCCATTGTGGACCATCTCGTTACGACCAATCTTACGTCTTTGCTTGAGAGGATGGTGCCGTCTCTCCATCCTGATTTAGCGGCCGCGATTTCCGCCGTCCATCCTTCTGGTTATTATCAACGCTTACAGGCAGCGGTTCCAGAACGGGGAAAGGTATACCTTGATCCGGATACACCTGTTTCCCCCCGTTCGCTTGCGGCGGCAGAGATGGCGGTTTCGGGGGTGTTGACCGCGATTGACTGCGTGATGGAGGGAAAGCTTCGTAACGCTTTCTGTGCCGTGCGCCCTCCCGGACATCATGCGGAAGCCGATCGCGCGATGGGGTTCTGCCTCCTCAATAACGTGGCCATTGGGGCGCGCTATCTACAGAGAAGGCATCAACTTGAACGGGTTTTGATTATTGACTGGGACGTGCATCATGGAAACGGGACGCAACATATCTTTTATCGCGATCCGACTGTTTTCTATTTCAGCACCCACCAGTACCCCTTTTATCCTGGCACCGGTTCGGAGGCCGAGCGTGGCGAAGGGGAAGGGGAGGGGGCCACGCTCAACTGTCCTCTTTCGGCAGGATCGGGCGATTCCGAGATACTCTCCCGGTTTGAGAATGGCTTATCCGGCGCCGTCTCCGCGTTTCGTCCTGATTTTATTCTGATCTCCGCCGGATTTGACGCGCACCGGGACGATCCCCTGGCAGGCCTGATGGTGACCGATGAGGGATTCAAAGAGATGAGCCGCATTGTCCAGTCGCTTGCGAAGACTTACTGTCGGAGGAGGGTGGTCTCTTGTCTTGAGGGAGGATACAATCTTTCCGCGTTGGCAAGGTCGGTTGCGGGTCACCTTTCGGCGCTCGCAGAGGATGAATAGCAGGCTGTTTTAAGCCTCCATGTGGCAGGCAAGAAAGGCGAACTGGTACGTGCCAGTAACGGTAACGGGGTCAGGCTTCTAAGATTGCATTAAAAGCAGGCCTTGTGAAAGAAAAATGAAGAACGAATGAAGAGTCTATGAAGATTAAGACAGGGAGGCGCTTTTCAAAAACCGTCACGGCGACAATTCCGACAGCACCTCTAAAAGCGTAAAGGCCCCGGCTTCAGCATTCTTATAGCTTGTTATGGCATATTCCAATGTTGCTTTCGCTGCTTGATATCGTCCTGCATTCACATGCTGTTCCACCCGTCTTAATACAAAACAATATTCCGTGCGTGAGCCCGGCCAATCTGGAGAGGCCTCTCTCTCCCGCGCTACAACCATCTTTTTTTGCACCGCTTCCTCATCGCAGGTTGGCTCTTCTTTCTTTTGAAGAGAAAGAACATAGGGTCCAAACCCCGTAGCCGTAGCGCCTGCATCAAATGGCAATATGAATGGCCGGATTGATTGCACTGAAAATCCAGCCGCCTCTACGGTATCTATCAGGCGTTCCCTATTGTATGACCGAATTGCGAGAGAATCCTCTTCAATGGTTTCTATGGTTTGACCCAAATATAGCTGAAGGATTGCCCACCCTCCGCGCACAAGCACGCGGTTGATCTCCAAAATATTGCAGACAGCCACACGAACAGGGATGTGGCTCATGATGCCGCAACTATAAACCACATCCATGGAACCAGGATCAATGTCTTTTAGATTTGTTCCCTCTCCCACCCAAAGCTGCACGTTGCCAATGCCGGAAAGCTTCTGAGCGGCAATCTCTATGGCGATATCCGAAATATCAATTCCAATGACTGTCTGGAAGAGCTCGGAGGCCGGGAGTAAAAGACGCCCCACGCCACAACCTATCTCCAGCGCCGTTTGATTCTTCAATCCGTGAAGGGGGAGATCCTCCATGAGGGTTTTAAAGTCCCGTCGGCCCGTTTCCCACATCGCTGCATCGTCTTCGATCCCATCACTCATCCAATACCGATACTCTTGCGAAATACGCCGATTCCAATCCCTACGCATGTGCGCTTGAAGAAACGAAAGCCGCGGGTCTATCGCTCCTCTTTCCGCCTCATAACGACCCATCATCTGCCTGCCTTTGAAAATTTCGATAGGGCGGGGCTTCTTTCGGAAGCGTTTGAATCATCTCTTCCGTCTGGCGATAGCCCCCTTCCCCTGCATGAATATAACAGATGATCCCTTGTTTGTCGATCTAATGGGGTCAGGCTTCTAAGATGTAACAGCAAAGTGATAATGTCCTAATTGGGCTATCTTGACGTTGAGAGATGAAATGGTCAGATCAGGAACCTATTTGTTCCGCCGGCGAAGCTACCTGCCATTGCTGTTCTTGCCGGTCGTTGTGCTAGTCCTCGAGAACTTCAGCTATCTTGGGGAAAGTGAGACGATCGATCACTTGTGGGAGCTGTTTTGCGTTGCTGTTGCGGCGTCTGGCCTGTCACTAAGGGCCCTCACCGTCGGGTACGTGCCGTCCCATACCTCAGGGCGCAATACGAAGCAGCAAAAAGCCCACACGCTCAATACCACAGGCATGTATTCCATCGTCAGTCACCCGCTGTATCTGGGCAACTTTCTAATTTGGCTAGGCGTGGCTTTGTTTGCGCATACTTGGTGGTTTGTGCTGATCGTAATACTGGCGTTCTGGATCTACTACGAGCGAATCATGTTCGCTGAGGAAGAGTTCCTGAGGACGAGGTTCGGAGCAGAATTTGAGGGTGGGCCGGGCGAACCCCCGCCTTCGTTCCTACCTTCCGCAACTGGCTACCACCAACCCTCTCCTTTTCCTGGAAATCCGTGCTGGCTAGGGAAAACTCGACCTTGTTCGCGACGGTCGTGACCTTCTTTTTGCTTGAGGTCACTGGAGATTTCTTTGTCGGCAAGATGCCGCACATCGATCTCGGCTGGTTCCTTCTCCTCTCAGCGGGGGTGGTCCTTTACACCGTACTGATGTGGATGAAGAAGCGCAACTTGCTTTTCGTCGACGGACGCTAACGTGCCATCTGCCCAACGCCGAGTTGACCGGGATTTAGAATGTCTTACCCGTACATACAAAAATAAGAATGGAGGACTATCATGACGGATCGAAAACAGCCATATATCATTGATGAACAGCCCGGTGAGAAATACTGGTGCGCCTGTGGCGAATCCCAGACGCAACCCTATTGCGATGGCTCTCACGAACGGCTGAATACCGGTAAGAACCCTATCAGGGTTGTCATTGACACGCCCAAGAAGGTCGCTTGGTGTGGTTGCAAGCAGACCAAGACCCCACCCTACTGTGATGGAACCCATTCCAAACTATAACGCAGAAAGAATACAGTCGGGATAGTCTCACTTTCTCATTTTGAAAGGGGCGGTGACCGTTGTGATTCATCCATTAACCGATGATCGGCGCATCTTGCCGGTGGAGAAAAAAGGAGAAATCCTGCAGGCCGCCGACGACTTTATGTTTGTCGTATCATACAACCCCGGTTATCAATCGGTCTTAAAAAATTTAAAACAGAGCACGCGCCAACGATTTATTTCCATCGAAATGGACTATCCCCCCTTCGCGACCGAAATCGAGATTGTGGCGCATGAGGCCCAGATTCCGATCGAAGTCGCCAAACGGCTTGTGGCGATTGGCGAAAAGGTACGGCATCTTAAAAATCACGGATTGGAGGAAGGGGTCAGCACACGGCTCCTGATTTACGCGGGCCAACTGATTAAAAAATCGATTTCTCCCCGACGGGCCTGTGAGGCCGCCATTGCCGACACCATGACCGACGATCCCGATATGCGCCAAAGCCTCAATCAGATTGTAATGGCCTTCTTTGAATGAGGGTTGTGTTTAAAAACAACTCCTGGTATCTTGCAAAACTGTTTGGTGATCAGGCGATTCTGGGGACTATTGAATGGCGAATGAACGCTTATGAACAAGTTGCATGAAACGACCGCGAAGCGGATATTCCGATCAGAGTGGGCGCATCTGACCCCACACGAACGGGAAGTGATCGAAGGGGTCTTACACCGTATCAATGCCCCACGCGACCCCAACAAGGAGTTTTTAGACGCAAGAACCCTCGGTCAGCGGTCCGCTGACAGGATTGCGACGTTCGGCGGCTCGTGGACATTCATTTTTTTTTCGCCGCGTGGCTCATCTTCTGGGTTTGTCCTCAACACCGAGATTCTGGCCCCGGACAAAAAGGCTTTTGACCCCTATCCGTATATCTTCCTCAATCTGATCCTCTCCACGCTGGCCGCGATCCAGGCCCCGATCATCATGATGTCGCAGAATCGGCAGGCGGCCCGTGACCGCCGCCAAGCGGAGGAGGATCGCGAGGTCAATCTGCGCGTGGAGCTGGCTATCCGCGATTTAAAGGAGCACCTTCATGCCGTCGAAAGGCGGTTGATTGATATCACGTCGGTTATCGATCTCCAATCTTCTGGCACCGGTTCGGAGGTCGAGTAACCGATCATTACGAATGCGTGACACGAAGAAAGGGATCCGAATGATTGCGCTCCTTGAAGTGACGAAGGGGGTTCTCGCGTTACTTGCCGGTTTTGGTCTGTCGGGCTAATAGACCATGATATTCAACAGATAGCCGAAGACCTCATCCGGTACTTCGACCTCGACCCGGCCGGTCGTCTACCGAGAATCTTCATCAATGTCGCCACCAAGGCGACTGGCTCCACGCTTTGGCTGTTGGCTTCTGGCGCCTTCGCGTATGCTTTCTTGCGACTTTTCGAAGCCTTTGGTCTGTGGCGTCAACGACGTTGGGCCGAGTGGTTGGGTGTCGTGAGCGGATCGATTTACATCCCTGTTGAGATTTATGAATTGTTACTTGGCGTGACCGATCAAACACCTAAATAGGAAATCGAGGAATGACAAAGACAACTTGCTTCGACGTTTTCGAGCAATGCGCGCTATCTGTTCAGGCAGGCGAACTGATTGAGTCAGTAAGAGCCAAGGACAAAGAATTTCATTTTCAAAATTGGTTCCAGAAACGTCTTCAAAAGCTCTCTATTCACTTTGAAGGTTCTGGGCGTAACACGTACCCGGATTTCTGTCTGGTCGAATACACAGAGGGTTACGAGATTAAGGGGCTTGCATGGCCGGGGCGCGAAAGAGATTACGACTCGAACAATCAGGTTCCGACTGGTTATCACAATGGTCGTCAAATTTTCTACGTATTTGGGCGCTATCCTGCTGACCTCACCCAGTTCGCGCATCGAGAATTGGGCGCGGGATAACCACCGGCTATCGGCGGCGCCTGAAGCGTGGCGTTGGGCAGACCAGTCGGAGTCGGCCACGACCATGACGACTCAATCGGTCATTGTCGGTAGCGGTGGCGGATTGCTTGCTTGGGACGGACGGTTGTGAGGCTCGCGGTTATCCGGCCCGCCACCGCCGTGGTCCTTCTGCTCCTTTCGGCGTCATTCGGCACGGCTGCGGCCCAGCCCCGCGTTAGGCCGTAAATCATCAGTGCATGTTGACACAGACGCAGGTATGATGTATTATCATACCTTGGAGGTGCAGTGTGAGCCGTGCGAAAATTGCAATTACCCTTGATGAAACTACACTGGAACGTGTTGATCGACTGATCGGTCAGCACCTATTCCCAAACCGTAGCCGTGCGATCCAAGAGGCCGTTGAGGAAAAACTTGAACGCCTCGAACGTATACGCCTTGCCGTCGAGTGTGCCAAGATGGATCCTGCTTTTGAAAAAGCCCTTGCCGAAGAGGGGTTATCTGAGGATTTAGCGGCGTGGCCAGAATACTGAGGGGTGAAGTTAGATGGGCAGACCTCAACCCTGTTCGCGGCCATGAACAGGCGGGATTGCGGCCCGTTGTGATTCTGAGTCATGACGTATTTAATGAGCGTTCAGGTACCGTTATCGCTGTTGCTATCACGAGACAGACTCAACGCGCAGGTTTTCCGCTGACACTCGAAATCAGTGCCCTACAGCCACCAAAACGCGCTTGGGTGAAGGTCAGCCAAATTCGCACTCTTGCCGTAGAGCGCGTTGGTAGGAAGATCGGCCAAGTGGCCCCAGAAGAACTTGCACGCATTATTGATGGGCTTAATGAGATTATCGGAGACTAACAATGCATCGGACTGTGTGAAAACTCTGAAACATCTTAAATCAGGGGTACTCAAACCATTAGACGATTGAAGATCGTTGAATACAGAGCATCCTGTGAAGCCATTTTTTTTATCAACCGCTTCAACCATGAGTTTTTACACAGTCTGGCATTGGAGCCGACAGCATAAAGCGTGGTGGTTTTGGCAGAGTCGTTTCGCGGCGGCTCAGCCCCGCGTTAGGCAACTCGAATCCGGAGAGAGAAACACCTCATGAAGCCTGTCCTTGCCGATCACGTTGTCGCACGTCTGCGGAGGCCTCCTTCGACCGAACATGTCGTGCCCGGCTCCACTCCCGTGCTGTCCTTCGGCAACGCATCCGACGCGGTGGTCGCTACGCTCGGGTTGAACCCGAGCCGGCAGGAGTTCCTGGATCAGAACGGTCGGGAGCTGAGCGGCACGGCGCGGCGCTTCGAAACGCTTGCTTCCCTCGGCGTACCCAGTCTGGGCTCGGCGTCCGAGGCGATGCTGCACCGAGTGGTCGACGCCTGCAACGGCTACTTTCAGGCCAACCCGTATCGCCGTTGGTTCGATCAACTCGAGCCGGTGCTGCAATCAGTCGGCACTTCCTACTACGATGGTTCCGCATGCCACCTTGACCTCGTTCAGTGGGCCACGGATCCCGTCTGGAGCAAGATTCCGGATCGCGTCGTACGCGATCGGATGCTCGCGGAAGATGCCCGCTTTCTTCACCATCAGCTCACGACCGGATCGTTCAAGCTGCTCCTCATCAATGGCAACAGCGTCGTTCGCCAGTTCACAAGCATGATGGGCCTCTCGTTGCGGCCCGCAGGAAGCGTGAACGGCGCGGCGGTAGAAGCGCGTATTTCAGTGGGGCAGCTTCCGCTCGGTACACGGGTCGTCGCTTGGTCTGTGAACATCCAATCGTCCTTCGGTGTCTGCAACACCCTTCGCGCCGCCCTTGCAAGGCGCACTGGAGAACTGAACCATGATGACGCGATTGCCTAACAACGGCATGCAACGGACGGCGCTGCGCGCCGCCGCTGATGCCGAGCGTTGGGCGATACGGATCGGCGGCGCAACGTTCCAAAGTCAACAGAAGCGATTCGTGCTATAATCAGCCTATGCAACGCACAGAATTTGTAGAGCGAAAAGGGAAAATCGGTGAGTTGGATCGCTCCTTCGATCTGCATTTTTGGCAAGCCCAACCGCCGGCAATGCGTTTCAACGCAGCCTGGGAGCTGGTCATTCATTACGCCAGGGTGAAAGGTCTTGATGTTCGTCAACTCCGACTTCACCGATCTGTTGAGACTTTTCAACGCCAACAGCGTTAGGTATCTGGTGATAGGCGGGTATGCGGTGGTCCAGCATGCAGAACCCCGCTTTACCAAAGACCTGGATTTGTGGATCAGCACAGATACGGCGAATGCCGCTGCGGTGTACAAAGCGCTGCGTGAATTTGGCGCCCCTCTCTCTGGTCTGACCGAAGCCGATTTTGCCGAAGAAGGCTATTTCTATCAGATAGGAGTTCCGCCGGTGCGGGTGGATATTCTGATGGGGATACCCGGTGTGCAGTTTGGAGAAGCCTGGGGCCGGCGCATTGAAGTCGATTTTGACGGACTTCCAGTCTCGTTCATCTCGCGCCAAGACCTCATTACATCTAAACTCGCTTCAGGTCGTCCGCAAGACCTGCTCGATGCCGATCTGCTGTCCCAATCTGACGAAAACTGAAGATCGTCGCCGCTCCTTTCGGTTGCTGCTGCCCAACAACACGTTCGGCCCCGTGTGTCTGTTTGCAATCGTTGGAGCAGTTGACAACAAAGACCACATGTTGGTATAGTCCCCAACATGAAAGCGGTTCAGCTTGTCCGCACTCGAATGATGTACTCTGAAGTAGCGTTTGCGGAGTTGGTGTTGTGGCAAGTCCCCAAGCCTGTTGTCGGATCAGCCCACGGGTTCAAGTATAGGCTGGCGTATGTGGTGCGTGGTGTGTGTGTCCTTCGGTACGACAACGAGGCTGGGAAAGGTGACCACCGGCACTTCGGTGCCAAAGACACCACCTACAAATTCACCACACCGGATAAACTGATTGCTGATTTTCAACGAGACATAGTGAGGTGGAACAATGAAAACCGTAACGCTTAACGTATGTGCCCCTGCCGATTCAATGGCAGATTTCGCGCAGGCATGGAAGACTGGAAAGGCTCAGAAGTCCGCGTATATCAGCTTTGCTACGCCCGAGTTGCTTTGGCAAGTGCTCACCGCCAAGCGCTGGGAGCTACTTAAAGCACTGTGTGGCGTCGGGCCTGTATCCATTCGCGAAGCGGCCCGGCGAGTCGGTCGTGACGTAAAGGCTGTTCACGGCGACGTGACTGCACTGCTTAGTGCTGGTATTCTTGACCGCACACAAGAAGGCCGAATCGTGTTTCCGTTTGAAGCGGTCAAGGTTGAGTTCCTGTTACAAGCGGCGTAGCGTGTTGGGGCCGAACAAGGCATTTGAGCCGACCGCATAAAGCGTGGTGTTTTTATTCGGAGTCGTTGCGCGGCGGCTCAGCCCCGCGTTATGCCGACGAATGAAAGGTGGCTCGATGCATGTGAGGGCTGGGGCAGGAGCCGAAAATTTCGGGCCACGCGTGAACCGTGTTTGGTCGGGTCGAGCCACGGAGAGTACTCTCCGTCATAGAGCGATCATATGAAACGCTGGGTCTTCTCACCGCATTCGGGTGGCCAGACAATTCCCTCAGCCGTTCAGGGGCGAGTCAGGAAGCGGGTTCTCGACCATGAAGCCTGGCGTGGTGAGAGTGTCTTCGCTGCTGTCGATGTTTCGTTTCGAGGCAAGTTTTGCTATCGACGTTTTCCAGGAACCTGCAATTCCGACGAAGGGCACACTGACCGCCCTCCGGGAAACAAAAGAACATTACCTTGAGCGACTTCGCTCGACTCCGATTCATCTCTGCCGGTTACGCTACTTTGCGGATGACAAATGGAGTCTTGCGCTCTATCTTTACAGCCATGAGCGCTACGAACCGAGCGTGTACGTAACGGGGGAGCCCCCTGTGTCAGGATAGATGTCGTATTGGGGATTTAAATCAATCATAGAGGGCGGAGAAGATGAGAATGGACAAATGGCAAGCCCAAAATATTCTGTGGAATTTAAGAAGGCTGTTGTGGAGAAGTTATTGAATCGAGGGACCCGAC